>CAYQBZ010000206.1:0-6298 GCA_964415855.1 uncultured Rikenellaceae bacterium | reverse complement strand
TGCTATTTGTGGATAACCCAATCTTAACTTCAAGGATTTCTTTTTGTGTAGTTTCATAACTGCAATACAATCCGATTCCATTGCCTGTTATTGATTTTAAGTCAGGAGTGATGATGTCGTTTATCCAAGTGCCACAGGATTTTAATGGTTTACTAAGTTCTATATGGAAATATCTTCTACCCCTGTTATTCGGAAAAGAACCTCTGTTATTCGAAAGATTGTTTCTGTTACCTAGTGAAATTGACCCCTCTATTATTGTGTTATCTTTTATTTCCACACTATCATTTCCGGTCAGATTAAGGAGTAAATTAGATATCTTGTTCTCTGGAAGTGTAAACCTGAATAACACTGTATTGTCGGTGATAGTAAATTCAGTATTTATATCGGGATCTTCAAGAAGTACCTGGTAATAATAAGGAGTAACAGTTTCCAGATCATGATCAAAGTTTGAAAAATTATCTCTGTTACCTGTTTTTACTGCTCCTGTATTAATCATTAAGTTACCTATACCTAGTGGAAATCCAAAAATTTTATCATATAGATACATGTCTTGCATCGCGGGGGTGGTAGATGGAAATACTCCCATTGAAGGAAATAATGACACTGTACCCTTTGGAAGCTTAATTGTTGGAGTTATTCCTCTTGTCTTCGGGTTTATTGAGCCAATGTATGGGTCAACATAATCGACAGGAGTTTTTTTGTCTCGCATGGTAGTGCATTGAAGCGTCAAAAGCAATAATGCAAAAGCCGAGAATAATTTCATTTTTTGGTTCATGATAGATTAGTTTATTTATAATTTATTCCTTATTGGAAAAATCGGACATATTGACCACCCTTCACCGTTTTTGAGAGACCATGCTTCTCCGGCTGCGAAAGACCACCCTAAGTTAACTGGAAAAGCCGTGACCTTGACCACAATCAGCCAGAGTAGATTGACCATCCTTTGCCGGCATTAAGTGTTTGTTTTTAAATTATTTATGCTATTGACTTATTCTCCGGCCAGATGTGGTCAACCCGTCTGGCTTTTCCAGAAAAGAAGCTGGGTAAAACCATGAAGGCTTTTCCTCCAGGTCTGGAATTCGTGAGCTGTTCCCGGTGCTTCGTAATAAACATGCTTAATCCCGGCCTGTTCCAGCGCTTCGTGGATGCTGCGGCCTGTCTGTGGCCCTTCCTTTGATCCCATGCTTATATAAAATACCTTAACCTGTTTTGCAAATTCATCAGGTTTGGAAAGCAGACCGTTATACCCGGTTTCAATGCCCGGAAAGCCAAAAGGTGCGCTGAAGATACCGATATTTGCAAATTTATCAAGGTTTGCCTGGGTTATCTCGTATGTCTGTGTACCGCCTAGCGATAAGCCGGCAAGGGCACGATGCTCCCGGTCAGTAAGGGTTCTGAAATTTGCATCTATTGCAGGAATAAGATCTTTTATAATAACATTACCGAATGTACCCCAGAAGGAAGCCATGCCTCCAGGGCCCTGTCCGCCTGGTCGCTGTCCCTGTCCCTGGGCAGGTCTTGCAGCCTGTGCCTGCTGTCCCTGTCCCTGGGCAGGTCTTTCACCCTGTGCCGGCTGTCCTGTCGGCCTGCGGGCTCCTCCGCGCATACCTGCAGCAATACCACCGTCTTCCATTACAATGATCATTGGTACGACTTTACCCTCGGCTATAAGGTTGTCAAGTATGAAATTTGTACGCCCCTGGTTAGCCCATGCACGCCTGTCTTCACCCATCCCGTGCTGAAGGTATAGTACCGGGTAGCGTTTACTGGTGTTCTTATTGTAATCGGGAGGAGTATATACATATGCCAGGCGGTGTTCACCTGTTGATTCAGCGAAGTACCAGAACGATACGATCTGCCCGTGCGGCACTTTCTTAATATCATAAAAATCAACGCCTTCTTCAGGTACTTCTATGCCGCTCATGACCCGTCCGGCCCCGAAGAAAGTCTCGCTGGATGGCTCGTTTACATCGACACCATCAATCCTTAGCGAAAAATAATGAAATCCTGGGTCGAGTGGAGCAGTCATGCCTGTCCAGAAACCGTCCTCACCCTTTGTAAGGGCTGCATTTCCCAGGCTTACCACAACGCTTTGCGCCTCAGGTGCCCTTACACGGAATATTGCCCTTCGCCGGGAATCGATACGAGGATATTCGGCACCTGGTATGTTGGTTGATGCTGGCTTTGAATCAGCTGGAGGTTCCTGTGCTGTTACCGTCTGGGCAGTGCTCAGTGAAACTGCCAGGATCAGCATTACTAATTTGATAATTATCTTGTTCATCTTATGCTATTTATAGGTTATCTATTATGATTTGTCCGTAAAAACTAACATCTTCTCATTTAAACAGTAATGGCGCGAACTGAAATAAATCCCTCCTCCATGTCAGCCATTCATGAGCTGTACCGGGCGATTCGTAATAGACATACTTCACCCCTGTTTTATCAAGCATATTGCGAAAAGCCCCGACAGACCCCGGGAACGGATCCGGCTCTTTGGTTCCAGGCCCAAGCCAGAATAGTTTAAGCTGCCTGTTAAGAGATGCGTCGTTACTGAATTTTCCGGCCTGGAAAGTTGCGGGATCTATTAGTTCCGCACTGGGAAAGTTTGAAGTGTCGCTGAATCCCCCGATGTAAGAAAACTTATCCAGGTTGTTCATGGTGATCTGGATGGTCTGGTTGGCACCCATCGACAGGCCTGCCATAGCCCTGTGGTCCCGGTCTGCCAACGTACGGTATTCAGAATCGATCAAAGGTATGATCTCCTTAATCATCACCTGTTCGAATGCAGATATACCACCCCCTGTTCTTCCGGGTTGACCCGTAGTTTGAGAAGGAGTCTGGGAAGGTATGGTGGCATAACCCTTATCCATAACAATTATCATGGGCACAGCTTTCAGGGCATAAAAATCCTGATCACCCGCAGGAATCTCTATTCCGCTTCCCCAGCGACTGGCCCCGTAGAAGAACATGCTCCCTGGATCAGGTACCTGTGCACCGTCGATATTAAGCTGGTAGTAGTGCAATCCTTCATCCAGGGGACCCGAAACACCTGTCCAGACTCCTTTTTCGTCTTTTATCAGATCATATCTCTTTCCGCCTATTTCAAGCTGGACCCTCTGAGCCTGTGGTGCCTGTATACTTGTGCGCACCCTGCGTTCCGAATTGACCTGTGGATACCGTTTCCCCGGCTGATTGGAAGACGCCGGCTTGAAATCCTCCACTGCCTTATCAGTCTGACCCAAGCAGGCAAGGCCTGTTATCATTGCTATTGATAACAGCAGCAACCATTTGTATTTCATCAATTATTATATCTTAATTAGCCCTCCTATCCTTCCCCCTGGTGGGGGAAGAAGGCCGGGAAGGTTTTTTTTATTTAAACATGAGCTGTGCCATGTGGTACAGACTGCGACGCCAGGTCTGGAACTCGTGACGTGTACCTTCAGAAACATATGATACAGCATTGAAACCTGCCTCTTTCAGGGCAGTGGTTGCATTCAGAACACCTTCGGGACGTTCGAAGCTTCCGCAACTCAGGAAAATTAGTTTTACCTTTGACTTGTCCTTTATTTCTTCCGGACTGTATGTTCCGCCGCTCAGCAGGCCAAACGACGAAAATACTTCAGGACGAGCCAGAGTAATGGTGTGTGTTTCCATTCCTCCCATTGAAAGACCAGCCATTGCACGGTTTCCCTGATTGGCAATTGTACGGAAATTGGCGTCAACGTAAGGAATAAGTTCATCAACCAGGACTTTCTCGAAGCCGTTATTCATCATTCCGGCCATTCCGCCAGCAGGGCGGGCAGCTGGTGCAGCACCCGGAGCAGTGGCAGGACGGGCACCCGGAGCAGCACCCGGAGCAGCGGCAGGACGTCCGCCACCAGGTCTGAAGCCTTCGTTAGTCATTCCGTAGGTCATAACAATAATGAATGGCTTTATCTTGCCTTCTGCAATAAGATTGTCCATTATAAGATTTGCACGTCCCTGATTGCTCCAAGCAGTTTCATCTTCTCCCCAGCCGTGCTGAAGATAAAGCACCGGATAACGTACCTTTTGATCCCTGGTGTAACTTGGTGGTGTGTAAACAAAAGCCCTGCGTGCGGTATTTGTACTTGGAGACCAGAAAAGAATCTGTTCCACTTTGCCATGAGGTACATTTTTCAGGGCATAGAAATCCTGGTCATGAGCTGGTATTTCAATGCCGCTTTCCCATCGGGTGGACCCGTAGAAATTCAAAGTGCCCGGATCATTAAATACCCCCCCGTCAATCGTCAGGTGATAGTAATGGAATCCTTCCTCCAGTGGTCCTGCTGTGGTACCTACCCAGGCACCATTTTCATCCTTTGCGAGAGGGGTTCCACCCCTGGTACCGCCCAGTCCCAGGCTCACTACGACACTTTGTGCCTCGGGTGCGACGATGCGGAATCTTGCATAACCCTGCGAGTTAACCTGCGGGTATTCCTGTCCCGGCTGATTAAGGGTTGAAGGTTTGAAATCATCTTTAATAGTCTCCTGGGTTGCCTGCGCCAGGCATAGAGAGACTGTAAATGTCACCAGTAAAACCAGTGTTGTCAATTGCTTTTTCATAGTTGTTTTTCTTGATTATTGAATAGTTATTGAATAAATAATAGTTGTGCAAATTCATACAGGCTTCGTCTCCACGACTGCCATTCATGAGCTGTAAGCGGTGACACGTAGGAAGCACTTTTAATACCGGCTTCATTGAGTGCATCAGCAGCAGCCTTAACTCCGCCGGAGCCGCGTTCACGACTGCCGTAACTCATAAATACCAGTTTTACTTTCGATTTGTCCGTTATCTCAGCCGGGGCAATGGTACCTCCGCTGAATAGGCCAATATGTGAAAATGTTTCGAGATGAGCAAGCGTAACAGACTTGGTGCACATTGCACCCATTGAAAGGCCTGACATGGCACGATGACCCTGGTCGGCCTGGGTCCTGAAGTGACTGTCTATATAGGGTATCATATCATTAATCATAAGCTCGGCATATGTATCAAACGAAAATGACATCCGCGGACGGGCGGCTGCAGGCTGTCCTCCAGGGCCTGCCTGACCGGCAGGGGGAGGCGGGGGAGGAGGTGGAGGTGCTGCTGGCTGAGCTCCGGGAGCTCTCTGTCCTGCAGGTGCGGCTGCGGGCACGCGTCGTTCAGGAACTGGTTCTCCTGGTTTCCGTGCGGCACTTGTCTCCATAACAACTATAAAAGGTTTGCATTTACCTTCTGCAATAAGGTTATCAAGTATCAGGTTGGTACGTCCCATTTCATACCATACCCTCTGATCTTCGCCACCTCCGTGTTGAAGATATAGCACCGGGTAACGTGCTGAAGTGTTGGTCTCGTAATCCGGGGGAGTATAAATATAAATCTGGCGCCATGATTCGGTTACCTTCGAGTAATAGTTTTCAAGAATTACATTACCTTGTGGCACATCCTTTAAATCATAAAAATCACCGTTCGGATCCGGAATCTCAAAACCATTGCAGAGATGGCTGTAGCCGATGAAAGCATATGTAGCAGGATCGATAACAATGGCACCGTCAACGATCATCCAGTAATTGTGATAACCCAGATCCTGGGGCTCAGCGGTGGTATAAGTCCATACACCATCATCGCCTTTGACCATGTCGTAGGGTACATTTACTATCGATACCTGTACTTTTTCAGCATCGGGTGCAACAAACCGGAAACTGACTCTTCCGTCAGCTTCGATCCGGGGATATTGGGCACCATAAAGGTTGTAGGGCGAGGCATACACTGTTCCGACAGCCTTTGAAGTTACGAGCGGCTGGCCAACCTGGGCCAGGCTCATCACCCAGGATGAGAGTACTGCCAGCAAAATAAATGATAATAGTCTTTTCATTGTAAAATGTATTTAATGTTAATTATGTATCAAGATTGGATTATTGTGTTATTTTTCTCAATCGCGGAATAAAAGCTGTGAAAACTCGTACAGGCTTCTTCTCCATGATTGCCATTCATGCGCCGTAAGAGGGGACATGTACGACACTCCCCTGATCCCGGCCATATTTAGAGTATCAGCTTCTGCCTTTAATGCATCAGCACCTCTTTCCCGGCTGCCATAACTCATGAACACAAGCTTAACCTTATCCTTGTCGGTGATATCCGCAGGGTCAATGGAGCCACCGCTGAAAAGGCCAATGTGCGAGAACAATTCGGGATGGGCAAGAGTAACCTGTCTTGTAACACCGGCTCCCATTGAAAGGCCAGCCATAGCCCGGTGAGGCTGATCAGCCATTGTCCGGAAATTGCTGTCAATCCAGG
>CAYQBZ010000205.1:0-6311 GCA_964415855.1 uncultured Rikenellaceae bacterium | reverse complement strand
TGATCGATAATGGAATTGGTATTCATGAAGATGATCTGGAAAAAATATTTATACCTTTTTTCAGTACCAAAAAAATCGGCTCGGGGATTGGATTGAGTCTTTCGAGACAGATAGTAAGAGCACATGGTGGTCAAATTACATGCGAAAGCAAATTGGCAGAAGGAACAGCTTTTAACATATTACTGCCCATTGATATTGCACGCGAAAGTCAAAGCAAATAGTAATTCTATGCTGACTTAAAATCCTTTACCGTTCTACATCCACTGCGTTCTATTTAAAAACTTTAAATAAAAAGTTATGCAACTTAAGAATAAGATCAAACCCTTCTTTCCTCACCTGATTGCGATATTAATATTTACTGTTCTGTCATTCGTGTATTTTTACCCTGTCCTGGAAGGTAAAGTACTAAGGGCCAATGACTCAATGGTTTCAAAGATCAACTCAAAAGAGATCCTGGACTTCAGGGAGAAGAACGGGAGGGAACCATTATGGACCAATTCGATTTTCAGCGGGATGCCTGCATATCTTATATCGACCTTATATCCCGGTAACCTGATAAAGCATGTCGATACAGTGCTGAGGCACTATAAAATGCCGGTATCAGTACTCTTTCTCTCCATGACCGGATTTTATATCCTTCTCCTAATTTTTGGCGTTAATCCGTGGCTTGCCATGACAGGGGCCATTGCTTACAGCCTCTCATCTTTCTTCTTCCAGATACTGGGAGCCGGCCATAATACCCAGGCAATTGCACTGGCCTATATGGCGCCAGTGATCGGGGGCATCTATTACTCATACCGGCACGATGCCATTAAGGGAGCATTGTTCACTGCCTTTGCACTGGCTCTTGAAATCACGGCGAACCACCCTCAGATAACCTACTATGCAATGCTCTGTCTGCTGGTTTTCGGCATCGTTGAACTTATCTATGCCTTCAGGAACAACACAGTTATTAAATTCCTGAAGACCACAGCTATCCTGATAGTTCCCTTTGTGATAGCTATTGGTATCAACTTTGCGAGTCTATATACTGTCTACGAATACGGGAAATACTCAATAAGGGGAAAATCGGACCTGACAAATGAGAATAACGATATCACTTCAGGACTGGATAAGGATTACATAGTGTACTGGAGCTATGGAGTTGATGAGACCTTTAATCTTCTTATACCTGATTTCAAAGGTGGTTCAAGCAAGCCTTTCGATCGTAATTCTGAAACTTACAGGGTTTTAAGCCAGAATAACGCTCAGCAGGCAGCCAACCAGCTTCAGAAATACTGGGGTACTCAGCCGGGTACAGACGGACCTCATTATGTAGGGGCAATTGTTATGTTCCTCTTCATACTCGGACTGGTCATTGTCAAAGGTCCGGAGAAGTGGTGGCTCCTGTCCGCCACAGTATTATCAGTCATGCTGGCCTGGGGAAAGAATTTCATGCCGCTTACAAACCTGTTTATTGACCATTTTCCGGGGTATAATAAGTTCAGGGCCGTGACCATGATACTGGTAATAGCACAGTTTTGTATCCCTCTTCTGGGATTCATAGCCTTAAGGGATATCTTCAACGGGACGACAACAAAAAAAGAAATAATAAGAGGTCTCAAAATTGCAACCGGGATAACGGGAGGATTTGTCCTGCTGGTAATTTTTATCCCGGGCATCGCAGGATCTTTTCTTAGCCAGTATGAGACCCAGATACCTGACTTTCCTGACTGGCTCAAGAGTGCAATGATATCAGACAGGAGAGATCTGCTGAGAAGCGACAGCTTCAGGTCCCTTGTCTTTATTGTGCTGTCGGCAGGAGTGATCGTGGCTTTTGTCCTTGAAAAGCTGAAAAAGGGTCATGCTATAATGTTGCTGGGAATCTTGATAGTTTTGGATCTCTGGACAATAGATAAAAGGTACCTGAATGCTGACAGGTTTGAGAGACCGTCTGCGATGCAAAAAACTTTCGCTCCAACTGCTGCTGATGCGGTAATTCTTAAGGATCCGTCAGTTTTCAGGGTCCTCAACCTCGCTGTATCAACCTTTAATGATAACACCCCTACTTCATATTTCCATAAATCCATTGGTGGCTATCATGGTGCAAAGCTTCAGAGATATCAGGAATTCATTGATTCAGCGCTTACCCGTAATTTCAGTCTTATCCGGGACAACTTCAACAATGTTAAAACTGTTGAAGATCTTCCAAATATCTTTATCGGGACGTATATGCTGGATATGCTGAATACAAAATACCTTATATATAACACAGATGCTCCGCCCGTGGTCAACCAGCACGCTCTTGGAAATGCCTGGTTTGTTGAGAAACCTGTCATCGTGGATAATGCCAACAGGGAGATTTCTGCAATAAACAATATTGACCCGGCAAAGGAGGCAACTATCGATAAAGTCTTCAAGGATCAGATAACAAGATCATCCTATCCTGTTCTTGAAGATGAAAGGATTGAACTTGAATCGTACCAGCCCGATGAGCTGATCTATAAATATTCTGCCAGGGAGGAAAAGCTGGCAGTATTTTCGGAAATATATTACCCTGCAGGCTGGAAGAGCTATATAGATGGGAAAGAGAGCAGTTATTTCCGCACTGATTATATATTAAGAGGAATGGTAGTACCTGCGGGAGATCATGAAATAAAATTCAGGTTTGAGCCATCTTCATATTATACCGGGAATAAGATCTCTCTTGCCAGCTCAATACTTCTGCTGTTACTTACGGCAGGATATTTTGCGGCAAGGATAATACGGAAACAAAAACCTGAATAGTATGGTGCATCATGAAGTATGCCCCCTTTGTTCATCTTCAGAGATTGTATCATATTTAAGATGCACCGACCATTTTCTAAGTAAAAAGGAATTCTCCCTTTTCAGGTGCCTTTCATGCAGTTTTATATTTACACAGGATTACCCTGAAGAAAGCGATATCGGACTATATTATGAGTCGGATGATTATATATCTCACAGCGATACATCCAAAGGAATCATAAACAAAATATATCTTCTTGTAAGACGCATAATGTTGCACAGGAAGCGGGCTATTGTAACCAGGGTAACCGGTCTGCACAAGGGGAAGCTGATCGATATTGGCAGCGGAACAGGTTATTTTGCCAATGAAATGCGGGGTGCTGGCTGGGAGGTAAAAGGAATTGAGATAAATGAAAAAGCAAGGGATCTATCCTTATCCCGCTTTAGCCTGGATGTAAGTGATCCTTCACATTTATCTTCATTTGAGACAGACAGCTTTGACTGCATAACTCTCTGGCATGTGCTCGAACACTTTCACGATCCGTTCAGATATGCTTCTGAAATAATCCGTCTTCTTAAACCCGGGGGGCTCTGCGTGATTGCCGTGCCAAACAGTGATTCTTTCGACGCAGCATACTACAAGCAATACTGGGCGGCATATGATGTGCCCAGGCATCTCTGGCACTTCTCCCCTGAAACGTTCAGGCTGTTCTCTGAAAAAACCGGATTTGTCATGGAAAAAATAAAGACACTCCCTCCGGATGTGTTCTATATCTCTTCCTTAAGTGAAAGATACAGGTACCCGGGATTTTCATTCATAAGAGGTATAATAAGGGCAATCTGGTTTACTTTGCTGTCTGTAAGCAATAAGAAAAAGAGCAGCTCGGTAATATATATCCTCCGCAAACAGGCCTGATGAACTTCGTCGACGTTTCAATCGGGAACTCAACTGAAATCATCAATACCTGTCGAGCCAGCGATACCTTCTGCTGTTATCACCAAACTTCAGGGCGAAGGTGATCTCGTGCGTACCATAGGTTATTCTCTGTATCTCCTGCATAGTGAAATCGAATGCATACCCTATGTAGATATTCAGGTACCTGACTCCCACGTTTGCTATTAAAGCCCCACTGGTACGGAATGATAATCCTGTCCAGAAAGCCTCGTTGTATATATATGTAACACCAATATCTGCCTGTGGCTTAAATTGATCCGACATCATCAGAAGAAAGGATGGTTCAATATCAGCATATCTGTTCATGCTGAAGTCATACGATCCGAACAGGTAGTAGTGCCTGCTCATCCTGAAATTATTATAGGTAAATGAACCGAACTTACCGGCTGCCCCGAAAAGCTGATCGGCAGAAAATCCCACACTATACCGGGCATTCAGAAGATAGGCTCCAAATGTTGCATCCGGCACAAACATTCCCCGGCGCAGATCATTGTTCAGCCAGGGTTCATTAGGATCCTCAAAGTTAATCTCCTTTTCATTTATCTTATAGTGATATCCGGTAAATGCCAGTCCCATTGAGAATTGAGTGCTGTTTTCCAGCCACATATGGTAAGCATAGGAGGCCTGGAATCCGGTTCTCTGGATCAGGCCATTCCTGTCGCTGAATATATATCCACCCAGACCGACCCTCCCGTCCGATTTGGGTCTGAAGACATCTCTCCTGATGCGTGTTTGCTTTATACTGTAGCCCTTCTTAAGCAATCTTGTCTGGTAACTGAATGAAAATGTCCTCGGTGCTCCGTAATAGCCTACCCATTGTTCCCTGGCCGTAAGGCTGACACTTGTATACCCGTCACTTCCTGCAACAGCCGGATTAATAAGGAACTTGTTATAGAGATACTGACTGTATACCGGAAGCTGTTGTCCGAATGCCGTACTGCCGGAGATAATAAATAATAATATTAATAATTGCTTTCTCACTATTCTCTAAAAGTATCTGATTTCACCTTACTATTGTAATATTTCCAACAATTGGTTTGGTCCCGTTATGCAGATCAATTATATAATGGTATGAATCAATAGGGAGCTCAATTCCATTGCTCCTGCCGTCCCATGGTTTAGGATAACCCTTTTCCGACCGCCATACTGTCTCTCCCCATCTGTTAAACACTCTGACCTCCATTTGTGGATAAAGATCTATCATTCCGATATTCCAGACATCATTTATCAGGTCATCATTCGGTGATATGGCATTAGGTATTATCAGGCACGACTCGTTCAGAGGTTCCACATAAACAGAGTCTGAAACTGAGCACCCGTTAAGATCAGTAGCAGTGACTCCGTAAAGTCCTTCTGGGATATTTGATTTATCCATCGCAACAGAGTTATCCGACCACCTGTATGAATAATCCGTCCCCATTACTCCTCCTGTAACATCCAGCCTTATCTCACCGTCTGGTTTATCAGGACAGAAAGGCTGTGTAATGTCAAAGACGAGCTTCATTGAATCTGGTTCAGTCAGGGTTATTGTTGAACTGGCATGGCAATTATTGGCGTCTGTAATTATTATATCGTACTCACCGGCAGGCAGGTTGGTCCTTGTCTGCCCGAATATACCGTCTGACCAGAGGTATTCAACCGTATTCACATAGTTGACCGGTTCGACGGTAATTGAACCGGTACTGTCACCGGCACAGTTTATATTGAATCCCCCGGCCAGACTTTCCGAAAGAACAAAGTTTATTTCCAGGGGACCAGGTTCGCTAAGGATGATATTCTCTCCACCTGTGCAATAATTACTGTCTGTGATCAACAATGTATACTGTCCAGCTTTGAGGTCTGTAATATTATGTGTGGATGCAATAAATCCATCAGGGCCGATCCAACTGAATACAAACGGAGCCATCCCGTTCAGGGTTTCAACCTGTATCGAACCATTTGCCATGCCATTGCAACTGACGTTATATCCATTATAGTCTGAGAGTATCTTGGTGTATTCTAATGGTGGAGGAAGCTCAATTCTGACTGAATCAATTTCAATACAGGTGTTATTATATGTTACTGTAACAGAATAAGATCCCTCTGTCAGACCTGTAATGTCTTCCGATGTTGCCCCGTTGGACCAGGAATAAGTAAACGGTCCGACACCACCCGAAACTGTAAGGTCTATTGAGCCATTGTTAAATCCGGGAGATACACAGGTAATATTGGTTGCAGATAGTTGTATACCAAAGGCAGGTGGTTCTGTTAAGGAAATTTCCTTTGTTGCAATGCAGTTATTTGAGTCAGAGACAACCAAATTATAAGTGCCCGCAGTAAGTGCTGGCTGGTCTTCCTGTCCGTCGACAAGACCTGATCCGTCAATAGTACTCCACATATACTTATATGTACCTGTACTACCTCCGGTAACAGTAATATCAATTGATCCTGTTCCACCATCACAATTGATTTCAAATGATCCATCGTTTGAAACTGAGGTCATACTGTTAATAATCAGCGGTGAAGGCTCAGTAAGCGTAAATGATGGGGAAGGGGTAAGTATACACCCGTTCAGGTCAGTAACAGTACAGACATAATCTCCAGCACTCAAACCTGAAATTTCTCTTGTATT
>CAYQBZ010000204.1:0-6343 GCA_964415855.1 uncultured Rikenellaceae bacterium | reverse complement strand
TCAACTTCCGGATAATTTTTTATTACCCAAGGAGGAGTAATAGAGTACCTGTTATCGCAATTAATTAATGCCAGGCAATAGGCCAACTCTATTGGATGTGTGGCAATTATATCATCAAATTTTGAATTGCTGCAAATCTTTTTATTGAATTTTTGATGTATCAGAACTGGCAAATTATCGAAACGATCGGTTTTGAAAGAAGTGTATTCAAAAAATGATTGGAACTCGTTTTTATCATTAAGCAGATGATAGTAAATACTCTTTAATGAGTTGTCTAGCTCATTGAATGAAGAAACTTCATCATTAAACAAGTCTCTTGCTTTTATTGAATCATTCAAAGGATTATTTAACTCTTCCGATTGCAACTTATCGTCTTTTAACAGACGATGATAAGGCTTCATTGGAAAAAGTAATGGGGAGAGAAATAATGTATCAATTATTTTAAATTGATTAATACCAGAATTGGTTAAAGCTTTTTGAAGATATTTTAGATCATGGTTTAAGATGTTGTGCCCACAAATAAATCTTGTTCCATTGATAAATGAAATGAATTCTGAAGTCGAATTTGAATGGAAAGAATTCCCATTATCCTTAATTCCTCCGATATCAAGTATTTCTTGCCTTTTCAGACTGACTTCGATATCAATAAAAGCAATAGAACTCATCTTTTTCCCTTATAAATCTCAATGTTCCTTATTTTGAGTTCAGACAATTTGGTTGCTAACTGAACTGGCTCACAAAGACTTTTCAATTATCCAATCCAGATATGATTTACCATCAGGCAATTTATCGGGATCAGAATTGTTTTCCTTTTCATTCCGTTCATGCCAATCAAGACGAAGTATGTTTCTTGATATCATTTCGTTCTTCTTCCAGTTCGTATTAGCTGTTCTCCCCAACTCGGAACTGTCACGGAGCAATAAAAAGGAGTTAATAATAATGTCTTTCTTATGGACTTTTTTAAGTTCCTTTTCAATATTCGGTAGTGTCGGATTTTTAATTTTGTCAGCAATGGTTACTTTCTCCCTATATTGCTCAGTTCCAAAATCCTTAGTACCCATCTGTCCTTTAGGATCAATAAAGTTGATGTATATTATATCTTTTCCTATCAGCCACATAATGAAATCCGGATAGAAGACTTCTGAGTCATCGTTCAGATAGATACCAATTGATTTTAAAGACTCTACATTTCGCATCAGGTAAACATCAAGATCATTGAATTTTTCAGGCTTTTCTTTAATATATGCAGCAAAATCCAAAATAAATTTCTTTTCACCATCATTTAGTTTGTCCGGTGTGAGTTTCAAATCATCATCTAAAACTACTTTGTTATCACGAAGCAATGGTTCATAGATATGATTCCCTATTTTATTAATTATTAAGGCATCCTCGATGCCTCGAATTGTTTTGGTGAAATCTTTTATTTCCTGGTTAAGTTCCTTTTCTGTCTTCGCCTTTGTTGTCGATCCGCTTTTTCTTGAAAGCTTGAAGGATTTAATCAAAGTATATTTATCGATAATATCGCCCTTTTCGTCATCTTTACTCTGTTTCAAATCTTCATCATATTCGTAGATGCTGCTGTTTAAATGCCAGTTGATTTTATTTCGTAATTTCTTCACGAATTCCTCAAGTCATGCGAACTGCCAATTTTTGCTTCTGTAATATTATTTTTAATATCAAACAGTAAGCAATTTTTATTTGAAATGAAATCTAAGTAGTCAAGGTCTTTTCGAATTAGGGGTAAATATTTGGGATCTTTAGCACCCTTTTGCAGATCTTGAATGTGACCATTTGAAAATGGGATTAAAATACTATGTAAATTTTCTAATATTAGATTCGCGAATTCATGATCAGCTATCTCTGCTTTAAGGGCTGCAATCACATTCCAATCTAGGTATGCTCGTATCATATGATTCGTCCAGTGGAGGCATAAGCGCTAACTTGTTTATAGCCAAAGGCCTTTAGTCTTAATTAATATAGATCGATTCATGAATAAATTGTTCCGGAATATTTTCCAATACATTTTCATTAAAGAGATTAATATTCCTATAAGAGATGGTTTTGTTAAATGCAAGGGCTCCAATAATTATTGATGGATGAACATTTAAAAATTCAGAACACTCAATTACCTTGTTTGCAGTTAGATAATCAAAATGTGGCTGAAGAAAATCTAAGATTTCCGGATGTTTCAATTGTTTTGATGCTAATTTGTTGGCTTCCTTTTCTTTAGTATCGGTTGGTTCTTCGCGGAAATTGTCTAAAACAAATGAAAGAGTGTCATTTAAGTGCTTTAATACATGTGCTATTTCGTGAGCTACCGTGAACCAGAAATTATCTATACGTTTATATCTTGCAGTATATACAATTACGGGATTATTCTTAAATAAAAATGCCGAACCGTCCAGGTATGTTTTCTCTAAATGAGGAAGTACAAAAAATTTAACTCCACTATTATTTAATTCATTAATGAAGGTACTTATACCATCTTCCTGAATTGTAAAATCAGAAATACACTCATATAATTCTTCAAGTCTTTCCTTTTTATATTCTCTAACTTTGTAGTTAATACTCGTATTTTTTGCCATTTGAAACCATGTTGCTGCATAGTATGCGTTAAATTGATTATATGCTTCCGATTTTTTACATAGTGGAATCACAGCTTCTTCTAAAAAATCAAAGTCGAGTTTATTAATTTTCCAGTATTCTTTAACCTCATTAGAAAGTTCATTAACATCCTTAGTCGGAAGGAGCCATCCTTTTTTAAACATATCCCTAATAGGCATACGGCTATAAATTAAACCTTTAGCGGCAAGGCTGTTTATTTCTTCATTGCCTCCATGCTCTAACCAAAGCCTATAATCATTATCAATATGTAGCCAATAATGCGGTGAGGTCTCAAAAATTTTGCTAAGCCTCTTTGCAATATCAATACTTAGTGATTGCTTATCTTGAAGTATGGAACTCAAGTGTTTAACCGAAATTCCTAAGATATCAGCCAATTCCTCTTGAACCCAACCTCGTATTTCCATCTGTTCCCTAATAAAATATCCTGGTCCAAATTTTCTTGCTGCTCTTAAATCTTTAATAGAAGCCATTGTAAATGATTAATTAATCTCTGTAATGGTTTGTTATTGCAAATAGATGAAATTCACCAATCGTATTTTTTTCATTCATCCAGTTAATAGTCATTTCCAGGCGATATTTGCCCGTAAGTCTCATTGAATAGTGTTTCTTGTATTTTTCAAAATTTAAAGATGGATCCTTCCATAAATCATAAATATCTCTTGCCGCATCAATTTTCTGTATCGTTGCGAAGTATTTCTCTATAATATCCGGTCTTAATTTCAATTTTCTTGATTTTCCGGTTACATATAGGTTTTCAAGCTCTTTATCATCTATATAAACGTCCAAGTTATAAAAAATGTTTTACAAATATAGAAATATAATGTTAAAATGCAATATGCAAACTGAATATTTATGTAAAAATTACATATAAATTCTTTGTTTGTGTCTTAAGTGGTGTTTCGAGTGTCAGCTATTTACTAACGGCCCGGAAATATGGGGAGCTTGTGTTACCCGACGCAGCATCCGGGCAGGGTCCCGATGCTTTAGACATAAAGCTGTCACGGTGCGAGGAGAGTACGACGCGGTTTTTGCCGTTCCGGATACAAGTTTTAATCGAAGATACGCGTGTCGCGGTACAAAGTTGATAAGTGAAACAGATCTGTCAAGATGTAACAAATGTTACAAAATGTGTACTGGCACAGTGTCGCTGTACAATTTTAATCGGAGCCAGAAAACTGTCACGATGCAGGACTTATATTAGGGCCAGGTGCGCGTGTCCGGGTGCAGGTTTTGGCAGGATTTGTCATGGGAGCAGGGTGCTGCAAAAAACCATGACGAGCCCATTAATTATAGCACCGTCCGTGTTAGCACATGTTTTTCTTCGCGAGATGGCCAAATCCCGATAAAGGTGATAAATTTAATCATCAAGAGAATCCTTTATTAACACGGCGTGAGGGCTAAGTCCCTCAGATTCAAAAATATGTGCTAACCCGGTTTTAAAAGAACAAGAAATAGTTTTATCTGCAATATATTGTTAGATATAAAAAGTCTTGAGGTTATCTGACAAAATACTTTTCATGCAATCTTCTCCAAAGTTTCCTCATACTTGCTGGTTAAAGAATGCACAGCCCCGTCAGTCACATAAACACTGATTATTGCACAGATGAAATCAGAGCTCAGTGATAATGGCCGACAATAAAATCATTAACCAATTTACAGTTTAATACGATTCAGCATCAAAATGTTACCATAACTTTCAACTATGATGCAATTATTGTGAAAAAATCCTGTTTGGATTGACATTTTAGCATTGAGTATAGTATGTTCACAATAATATATTGCGTTTTTCCAAGATTGCATATTTCAGGGAAATTAGGGACTGATATTTCAGAATATTTTCATACTGTTTGAATGAATATGCAAATAGAAATGAATAATCTGTTCCCAAAGTCCCACATTTTACTGTTGCGTGTTCAATATAGACATCAGCTTACGTTTTAATAAATATCCTTCAATTAAAATCAAAAGTTATCTCATAAGATCCCCTATATACACCAACCGGATTATCGTCAAGAGTTCCTGCCTTAAGCCTGGCACCTACATATACTGTCTGGTATCCATTCTTAAGCATCCCTGTGCCAATACCGGCAGAAGGGACGGAGCTCCGGCTGTCGACAAGCATTGTTCTTGAGCTTGTTATATGCGACAGTATTACGGGATTGACAGGAAGTGTTACGGAAAAGGAAGCATTGTCATCTCCTGTTACATAGAAAGTGGCTGCGTTATGAATGCCGCGACTTACGAAAACGCTTCCCATCACAGAGATCGTGCTCTGAGGGGAGAGGATAATCTCTCCTCCCTGAGGTCCGGGTGAAAATCTCCCGAATTTAGCTGTGATGTTTCAGAAGCGGCAAAAACCGGGATAACTTCGGCCATAACCTGCCCTTTCACTCTAACTGATGTGATGGCCTGGGCAAAGGTATTATGTGATAAGGATAAAACTAAAACCAGGCTGAACAGAATTTTTACAAGCCTTGTCATAAAAACTGTATGAGTATAAGATATCTCCGGTCAGTACTGTCAGTTATAGTTAACTGTTACGGTAAATGGTCCGCTTGTATAAGCTCCCGAAGGCTGGTTTGCTCCAACATTAAGTGTTGCTCCTGCAACGGATATTGAATAGGTAAATGTTGCTTCGCCACCTACTGTAAATGAGGCTGGTGCCGGGACCGGGGCTAAAGCAGACAGGGTAACATCACCGGTTACCGAGCGTACATTTAACGGGGTCAGAACTACTGTTCCACCGGCAGGCCCCTTTATAACGGTACCGAAATGGAGATCAGCATCCTTTGTGATTGTAACAGGTGCAATGATGTTTGCCGAAGCAGTTGCTGTAGCATTAACCTGCGAATAAGCCGATATAGCGAACGCAGGCATTAATGCAGCCAATGTCAGAGTTTTAGTAATTTTTTCATTCAGTAAGTCGAGACTAAACAAATGGTCTTTCGTCTCCTTTTACTCTTCAAACATTATCCTGCTCCATTTATCAGGCATATGGGTATCATAAACACCGTGACTGTTCAATGCCATTGCCGGATGAGGCTGCACCTCTTTCCCCCCGGCCATAAGTTTCTGAAACCTTCCTAAAAACATACTCCAGATATCACCGCTGACCGGCGGAACCGGACGTCCGTCCGAAAGAAGCTGCAGACTGCTCCAGGGTATTGATATTTCAAGACTCCAGCCCTTATCAACATCGCTGTTATCATTTAATGTACCATCTACTTTTACAGCTGTTTTCAGACCGGGCATATCAAAATTCGTAAAGGCCCAGCGGATCCCTCTGGGATGTGTCCCTTTCCAGAATGATGCTCCTGACCGGTCGTAATCGCCACCAAATGTATAAGCCTGCTGCTGATAAACATTAAATACCGGTATGTCGAACTTGCTGCCTCTTATGAAGGCATCTTTCCAGATGAAAAAGACCTCATAGACTGTATTGGCGGCATTTACTTCCAGTTCATAGTAACAATCCCTTCCGTCAATAAACACCTCGAGATCATTTTCCAGAAAAACAATGCTGTCCCTGATCGTCTGTTTGGCTTCAACCATAGGTTCTTCAGCATAAAATGCGATGTATAAATTAGTATTATTCCAGAGAATGGCTGTCCGGGTATCGTACATTCCCTTATCGCCGGTGACCATATCCAAAAATCGCCCGCTCCAGGCGGTATTCTGCCAGATTTCCTTATTAATATTTCCATCAATATCAATTGAA
>CAYQBZ010000203.1:0-6348 GCA_964415855.1 uncultured Rikenellaceae bacterium | reverse complement strand
ATGCGGTTCGCGAAGCAGGGGACATCAGAATATGGTAAAAACCTCGGAAAAGGATAAAAATCTTGCTGTAGTTGCTGTTTGCGATATCTGGAAACTTAACAGGGAGAAAGCGGCAGCGAATTGCAGGAGGCTGTTTGGATCAGACATAAAGCAGTTCAAATATTCTGAGGATATGCTGAAAATGCCGGAGCTTGATGCTGTTATGATAGCAACCGGAGACTTCCAGCATGCAAAGCTCCTGGCAGAAGTGGTCAGGGCCGGCAAGGATTGTTATTGTGAGAAACCGATGTCAACCGATGTGGAAGATGCAAAACTGGCCAGGAGTACCGTTCTTGAATCCAGTCAGGTGGTACAATTAGGCTCACAATGGGTAAGTGATCCGATGCAGATAAAAGTCCGGGAAATAATACGATCGGGCCGGCTGGGACAGATAACAAAGATAGAACAGGTCTGGAATGATAACGATCACCGCTGGCATGTCCCGGATGATCCTGATGTTGCCGCGATCAGAGAAGAAGACACCGACTGGAACAGGTGGCTCCTGGGGAAGCCCTATGTCCCGTTTGATCCGTGGAAGTATTTTGAATTCAGAATATTCAGGGATTACTCCGGGGGAATTACCTCACAATGGATGAGTCACGCAGCCGGACTGGTTCATTTCTATACCGACACGGCCATCCCGGATTCTATGGTTGCAAATGGTGGTATTTTCGGCTGGCCGGACATCAGGCAGAATCCTGATACATTTCAGGCACTTGCCACATATGACGATGCAAAGCTCTTATATTCATATACCTCAAACTATGCAAGCAGATTTGGAGATTATACGTGTATCCGTGGTAAAGACGGTACTTTGTTTGCACATGGAGGAGAAGGCAGCGCACGCTGGTTCTTCATTCCGGAACATCAGAATCTGCCTGGTGGCTTCGACTTTTATGAGGGTATGAAAGAGACTATTAACCAGGGAAAGGCAGAAATAGTGACTACAGAAGAATATGGTATGAAACTGGGTCCCGTTAACCTGAGTGATGACAGTAAGTATCACCTCGATAACTGGATCGATTGCATCAGGAACAGGAATCTCATGCCAAACGGCAACATTCATACAGGATTCTGGCACTCGATAGCAAGTATTATGGCTACAAGAGCTTATCGGGAAGGAAAGAAGCTTTACTGGGACCGTAACAGGGAGGAGATAACGGACCATCCTGTTGTTTCCTGAAAGTATTTTATAATTTCCGGCTTACAGCAATGCAGAGGAATTCTTCTGTATTTTTACAATTGCTGTAACGATATCCTCCATATCCTTTTTTGTGCCCAGGAAGACCTGTTGGCTCAATGATAACCCGGTTTCCCTGTCTATCCTTTCATTCATGGGACACCGGTTTTCTTTTCTGTACTTATCCAGACGTTCTTGTGAATATATCCTTTTAAATGAAGGCAGGTTAAAATATGTCTCAATAAAGGGATCGAGATGAAGCGAGGAATCTATTCCCCTGCCGAAGGAGATTCCTTCAGCACGCATTGCTTCCCTGAACCTCGTCTTAGGCATATCATTAAAGAACTGCTTCTCATAAATCAGCTGGTATTCATAATATGCCCTTCTTGTCTGTCCCGGATATTTCCTTGTCGGACGGACACCCCTGATCTCTGACAATAATTGTTCCAGGTATGTACAGTTCTCATCCCGGTATTTGCTTTGAGCTTCCAAACGTCTTATCTGGCCCAGCAGAGTTGCTGATACAAAAGGTGATATTCTGAAATTGGAGCCCGGAAAAGATCTCCTCTGTCCCCTGGGATCTCTCCCGTTATTTGTATATCCGTCAACCCTGGCCATTATGTTATCGTCATCACCTGCAACTGCACCTCCTTCGCCTCCACAAAGACTCTTTCCTTCCTGGAAACTAAAACATCCAAGGTTACCCAGTGTACCTAGTTTCCTGCTCCTCCATTCTCCCATATGAGCCTGGCATGCATCTTCAATAACTATCAGATTATGCTTTTTTGCAACAGCAAGTATTTTATCCATATCAGCTGCTGCTCCACCAATATGAACAGGAAGGATAGCCCTTGTCCTGGGAGTTATCCTCTGTTCTATCAGGTCGGCATTTATCATAAATGTTTCGGGATCTGAATCGATAAATACGGGTAAAGCAAAAAGATTGAAAGTTGTCTGTGCAGTAGCAATGAATGTATTGGTCTGTGTTATAACCTCATCACCCGGTCCTATATCATAAGCACGTTGTGCGGCTTCAAGCGCATCTGTCCCGGAGTTGGTGACAGCGCAATAACCGGCTCCAATCATTTCAGCAAATTCCTTTTCAAACCTTACTGAAAGCTCTTCCGGTGAATTGCTATACTCCGACCACCTGTTATTCTTATAGGCATTAAGGTACATCTGGACATCAGTATCATCAAAGATTGGCCACGATACTCCCAGGACTGATCCTTTCGGGCGGACCGGGATACCACCAAGAATTGCAGGTTTATTACTATCCTGCATGATACCTGTATAAAAGGATGTCACTCCGCTTCCGGCCAGCACAGTACCGGCAGCACCGATGGAGGTTTGTTTTACAAATGTCCTACGCGATAATGGTTTGTTCTTCATGGTATGCTATTTTTTGTATAAAGTTACAATTTTTTCAGCCCGCTCAATGATCTCCATGCACATCCGTCCATTATGATATGGACATGTCCAGAATCCTCCTTTATCTCCTCTTCCCGGAACCCCGGAAGGACTGACAGAGGGGTACCATCCGCCATTTTTATAATCGACAAAGTGATTTTTGATATAATCCCAGTTTCCAACGGAGTAATCGAGATACTTCTCATTGCCTGTCAGCTCGTAAGCGTTCATATAACCTACAATAGTCTCAACCTGAGGCCACCAGCTACGGGTTGTCCTGAGACTGCCGGTGGCATGGTCCTTTTCATCGATCATGCTCCCGTCAGGCTGAAGGCCCTCAACAGCCGCATTGGCAATCCTGATACTGACATCCCTTACTCTTTCAAGCAGGCCCGGATCATCCAGGAGACTTGCTGCCTCATATAACAGCCACGAAGCTTCAATGTCATGACCATAAGAATCTATGGTTGAAGTACTGTTCCAGGCTCTGTCAAGGAAGTTTATCAAATGGTACGATTTCTTATCAACGATCTTATCCAGGAATACTTCCACCATATTCCTTAGCCGTTCAGCCATTCTATCATCCGGCCATACCCTGTAAAGGTTTGCGTATGCTTCCATGAGGTGCAGTGAAGTGTTCATCGTCTTTTCATCAGCTTCAGTTTTTTCACCAATCAACCTGTCATGGGAACGCTGCCAGTCTCTGGTAAATACTTCAAAATAGCCGTTGTATTCCTTATCGAGAGCATACTTTTCGAAAAGTTCAAATATAGCCCTGGCATTTCCAAGAGCTTCCTGGTCGCCTGTTGCACGATAGTATTCAGCCAAAGCGTAAATGAAAAAAGATTGCGTATAGGTCTGTTTCCTCGTATCCGACAGCTCCCCGGTAGCCTTTACGCTCCTGTAGGCACCTCCATACTCCCTGTCGATGAAATGAGCCAGTATATAGTCTTTCACCCTTGTAGCCAGTACCAGGTATTCCGGATCCCCGGTTACCCTGTAAGCTGCTGAGTAGGTCCATAATATCCTGGCATTCAGAATACCTCCTTTATCTTCTTCGGGAAATACCTGGTCTGTGCCGCTGATCCTTCCATAGAAACCTCCATTGACAGTATCAACCATCCTGGATGACCAGTACGCTAATATGTTTTCTCTGAGATTTACCGATACTTCTGCACTGAGACGGCTTATCTTCGTTTCCGGATCACCGTCAATAATTGGTTTGCCAGGCTGGGAACGTATGCCTCCGGCAATTGATAAAATAAACAGGATAACAGTTATTTTCTTCATCTTCCGGTATTCTATGGTTTATCATAGATGCAAAATACAAACAAATACCGGAAATAAAAACCTCTAAACCAGAAGTGATGTTATGTACAGAGCCCTGATCAGTTTTCGAGCAGTGCCTTCAGATTTTGCAGCCCCTTTTCAAGATCCTTACCTGTCACCTTTTCCATATGCATGAACACAAGCATAATATTTGAAGGGTAATTCATCGTAGCACTGAATCCCCACTGCACTTTTGTACGGTCATCTCCTTCAGAAACAACTTTCATATAGGCACGGCTCACTGACCTGAACGGTTTTAGAAACCGTAATTCATAATCAATAAGTTCACCTTCAGTTACTTTTAGTATTTCCTGTTCTCCCTTTCCTACATTCCTGTTCTCACTATCCCACGATGAAACAAATCCGGGAGTGCCGTCCGTACCTCTGAATTCCTTCTTCATATCCCTGTCCGACCCTGGATATGTTACCTGAATAGTCTGGCTGAACTTATTAAAAATCCTCCCAGTGCCAGATGCGGCTCATCAGTTTAAGGTAGAAGTATCCTGCATGTGTCTCTTCTGCCAAAGACCCGGTAACGGTTTCTCGCCATGAAATCATAAAGGAGATCTCTTATAAACCGGGGGATAATGATGAAACCATACAACAGGCGCCATCCCCTGCCAATATCAGAAAAAAGCCTCAGGATGGCTGTTGATTTTAGATAATATGTATTTCCGGAAATATAGACTACACTGTCTGACTTTTCAGGATCGAGGCTGTATTCCCTGAGAAGAGCCCGGGCATGTTCTGACTGCAATGGTGAATATTTTATTTTTCCTGCCCTGTCTCTTTTTAGAATAAAATTTACAAGTCCGTTACACAGGTTACAGACTCCATCAAATATTAAAATATTCTGGTGTTGATACATATAATTAAAACAAATATATGTTTAAAAGGTTCCTCTCTACAGGAATTTGTTCTCCTGTATCTTCCGCGCAGCAATGACAGCGACAGATCCTGGCAGAAACTTAACCCCATATGCAAATAACCTGTTCTTAAGACCCGGCACAGCAACTGCTTTGCCTTTCATCATTGAGCGGTAGCCATAAGCGGCAACTTTTCGGGCTGAATGCATCCTGCGTTCTTTAAGCGATTTACCAGGGCCCGCCGTCACAGCATGAAAATGGCTTTCGGTGGAACCCGGACATAAAGCGGTAACAGTTATTCCCATGTCGCGGACTTCATTATTTAAGGCTTCGGAAAAACTCAGTACAAAAGCCTTTGATGCAAAATATACCGACATGGTCGGACCTGGCTGAAAAGCAGCAACCGAGGACACATTCAGTATCTTCCCGCTACCCTCTTTAATCATGTTCTTAAGAAAAAGCCAGGTAAGCTGAACGAGAGCCATGATATTAAGACTTATCATATTTTCCTGCTTGTTCCAGTCACTATCGGTAAAAAATCCGAAGTCGCCCAGCCCGGCATTGTTAATTAAATAATTAATGTGAATACCGCTGCCTGCCAGCTCATCGTATATTTCAACAGCCGCTCCGGGCAACGACAGATCCTTCATGATTGTATAAACCTGTATACCGTGTTTTCTTTCAAGCTCAGCTTTTATCTCGTCAAGCCTGTATCCTGTACGGGCCACCAGGACAAGATCATCTCCGTTCTCTGCATGTAGTTTTGCAAACTCGTATCCTATCCCTCCGGAGGATCCGGTAATTAATGCTGTTCTGTTCATTTGAATTTCATTGATTATATCCGGCTGATACCTGATGTATCAAATATTAACTGTTCCGTGCCGAAATTAGTGATAAATTGTTCAGAATTCATAATTGAGCTGATATGGAATGTAACTCTTCAAATATTATTGACTAAATTTGATTAAATATAAAATAATCTCTCTTGTCTAATAACCTCATCCCCGATAACTATCATGAAAAAATCATTTACTGTTATAATCCTGTTGGTGACATTTATCACTCTCAGGGCACAGACATCACTTCCTGCGATAAAGGATGATGATATAGCAAAGTGGCAAAGTCTTGGCTCATTTTCCATCTCTGACGATGGCAGCTGGGTAAGCTGGAACATTTCTGTTGTTGATGGTGACGACACGCTGTATATAAAAAATCCTGAATCATCAAAGTTGTATAAATATGCATTGTCGACCGGTTTAGTATTTTCCGATGATTCAAAATGGGCATCTTTCAGAGTTGGCTACAGCACCAAACAAACAGAAAAGATGACGGAACAAAAGAAACCCGTTAAGAATAAGGTAAAACTACTTAACCTTTCAAATGGTAAAGAGCGTTTATTCGATAATATTTCCTCTTTTTCCATGACAAAAGATTCGAAACATCTTATTATGAGTGGTTATCCTCCGGAGAACAGTAAGAACAGGGATCTTTTTATACTTGATCTTAATACGGGAATCATTAAGA
>CAYQBZ010000202.1:0-6380 GCA_964415855.1 uncultured Rikenellaceae bacterium | reverse complement strand
TCCGAAACCCGTTATCTCGATAAGATAATACAGAAAACCAAAGACAAACCAGAATATCAGGACGCTTAGCAATACCCGCCCTGGTGAAGTGGCATAAAGACCAATCTTATCGAAAACAAGCCACTGAAATCCATGAGGCACATAGCTTGCAATTTTTGTTATCCCTCCTTTTTCTTCCTGTTCGGTAAGCCACGACTTGGCTTCGTAGCGTTTGAACATAATGTATGCCCTGTCCTCATCTTCATATTTACCGGTACTGTTGAAATTCTCCTTAAGTATCCTGAATTGCTCGGCTTTCTGCCTAAGCGTTGTTCCCTCCTGTTTTATTATTATGTCCTTGCACTTGTTATGTCTCCAGTCGATATATACTTTACCGATAAGTCGCATCCCCGACATGTCGAGTGTCATTATCTTAACCGGGAAGTCGTATGGCTCAATATCAACTATGTCACGTACAATGGTATCGGAAATATCGAGTAATTCAGCACTCGCAAGACGCAGATCAAAATAATGATCAAGGTGACATGACTTAAGAGAAAGAGTGTGGTATCTTGATTCATAGAAAGTTACATCACCTGTACCAAACTGTGTCCTTTCAAAGCTGATATCGGTGTTATCCATCTCCATCAGGTTGAAGTTCTTCGGACCAAAGCCCATCTCTGCCCTCTTAAACTGGATCTTCCCGGCTTTGCATGATGCGCCCTCAAAATTCACCTCTCCGTTTCCAAAGACAGAACGGTTGAAATTCACCCTTCCGGAGCCGAAATCCACGGTCCTGAAATCAACACGGCTGTTACCGAACTCTGTCCTTTCAAAGGTAACATCACAATCGCCGAACACAGAGTAGTGAAAATCCACCTTCCCTCCTGTTATCCTGGTTACCTTGAAACTAAACCTGCCGCTGTTAAAATGTGTATTAATAAAAAGGAGTTCCCCGGAGTTGAATTCAGTATTTGCAAAGCTTACCTCACCATTTCCAAACTGGATATCCTGGAAATCCTTAATACCGTCTTTTACAATGGAGTTCTTGAACAGGAAATCCCCTTCACCAAATATCGTTCCGGTAAACTCTATGTTTCCATCACGGAACAATGTATTTGAAAATATCACGTTCCCTTTACCAAACTGAGAACCGGAGAAAAGCACTTTCCCTTTCGCAAAATGACTGCCGTCGAAGGATACATCACCGTCTGAGAAAGACGCATATGTAAAATCCGTACATACCTTTGCTTCAAAAAAGGAATTTCTTGCAGAAAATCCTTTTATCTCCACCAGCTCTTTCCTGTCAATATCGTTATGGCGCCTGTAGGAAGAAAGCGAGAACTCCTGAAGGTAATAATTATCAAGGTTTAAGTCTTCCCCATCCTTTATCATTTCATATACCCTGTTAATCTCAATGGCGCCAAAGAGCTCGGAGCCTATCTCCTCACTCCTCTCATTGAAGAAGGTTATTATGGCGGTACGCTGGCACGTTCTGCCATCATCAGCAATAAATTTCACGTTCTTAACTTCGACCAGGTAATTTGTATAAACGGTAACCATTTATCACACTTTGAAATGAGTAGCAATTTAAATAAAAAAAATCTATTATATCCTAAATTCTCATCAGAGCTTAACGCATGCATAATGACCTGTAAGGACAAAATGAGCATTTGCTTCTTTTGTCAGTTGTCATGTAAAACGGTTCATCCCTTCTGAATATATTAATTACAGTCTTTCTTAGTCCGGCAAGGAACTCATCTCTTACCATTTTATAATCTTCAACCGGATAAATATTTTTATTACCGGCTTTAATAAGAAGTTTGTCCGATAGCGCTCTCCTGTTAAGTTTTCTTATCCTGTATATTGAAGGACGCACCGTAACTGCCTCTTTACCTGAGATATATGCTTCACAGTAAAGCAATGTCTGGAGCCAGCCGTCATACTCCCTGTTACGGTCATCCTCAAACAGCTCACTGACTGAACCAATAGCTTCCGGGATATTCCCTGTTTTATAATCCACGATCCTTGTCACACCGCCTGCCTCATCAATCCTGTCAACCTTACCGCCTGTCTTTACAGAAAATTCCAGCCCGTCAGATTCTGAGGTCAGAGGAAAACTAAAAGACTCCTCCAGATCGAGAATGGTAAAGGGAGCGACCAACCGGTCAGCGTCAAGTATCTTCTTAACATATGCCATAAGAACCTCCTTCACTATCAATTCATTCCCTCCTGTCAGGCTTTGCCCGCCTTTCCTGAATTTTTCATTAATAATAGTGTTTGTCACACCTTCCAGAAGATTTTTATCCCGCGCAAATGAACCTAATACAGTTCCAGCCAGAACCTTACCCCTGTAATCCTGGTAAAGTCTCCTCATTATCTCATGCAGGAAACTACCAAGAAGGGCCGGATCCGTGTCTGCAGTAATCTTTTCAGGTTCTGCAAGGCGGTTTACATAACGGTAGTAGAACTTCATCCGGCAGTTCAACCATGTGTTAACAGCCGATGGGGACAATATTTTCAGGTTATTGCCTTCCAGGTAGTGATCTCTTAAGATTGTATGATGTTTGTCCTTCCTCTCGATCCTCTCACTTATGGAACCATGTGTTTTAATTTCAAAGTAAAGATCATTTATCTCAGGCTTTTCTGTCATTTCATAATTCATCTGGATCAGAAAGCGGCTCATCTCGCCGCTCTTCAATCCCTCTGAATTAGAATTATACATAAAAATCACATTTTCAGCCCTTTGCAGAAGGCGATAAAAATGATATGCATATATTGACTCCTGGTGGTTGACCGATGGAAGGCCAAATGCTTCACGAAGGCTGAATGGTATAAATGATGATGCAGCCGATACGGCCGGCAGAACTCCCTCATTAACCGACAGGATGATCAGGTTCTTAAAATCTAGTGCCCTGGTTTCCAGGATTCCCATAACCTGCACCCCGGCCAATGGTTCACCTGAAAACGGCACTGACTGTGATTTTAATATCCTGTCCAGTATTCTTATGTAGGTGTCCGTTGTAAAACTCAGCACCGGACTTTTAACAATGGTCTCGAGCCTGTTCACTGAAAGGACCACCCTGTAGATGAATTCATTAGTGATGTTCCTGTCAACAGTACCGGCATCGGATTCTTCTGCGCTACTGACATCCTGGAAAGATACAAACGACAGAATATCTTTAAGATAATCCGAAAAAGATGCCGGGGTTAATGGCCTCCTGAAGATTATTGAAAGGCTCTCTGATCTGTTGAAAAAGGATAAGGGGATCCATAACTGATTGGTTTTTATGATCTCAGTTAAAAGCTCCTGATCAGTCCCCTTCAGAAGGGCTTTCACCAATGTATTTTCAAAAATATTAATGACGTCCGTGCAACTGAAGTTTACCGTATCATCACTCATAACAGCATTCAGATGCAGATCCATAAGCTGCCTTACCAGCGTATAAACTATAGTTTGCTTAAGCGGGTGACCCATGGTAAGGTTAATATCACCGATGCTGCCGGGAAGGCTGGTGAGCAGGGGCATCAGGAGATTTTCGTCAGCAAGTACCACGGCTGTATGATAAGCGTTGACGGGTACGATACCGGGCAACTTTTCCAGCAGACCGGCAACAAGCTTTACCTGTGCAACGTCTGAGGAAGTATCAATGACACGTCGGTGTACATCCGGAGCGCTGGCTGACAACAGAGTGTCATAGCGCCAGTCAGGCGGCATGTCATTTCCAAAAATTTTAAGGTTATCGCGCAGGAAAAACCCGGCAGAATTCAGCTTTCCCCCGTCAATATAGGAATTATCATAATCCCAGTAAAAGCGTGCCTTGCCTGCATCTCTCAGTCCGGTCATTAAATTTCTTTCGCAGCTATTCAGCGCGTTGAATCCAATGAAATGCACCATATCCCACTTTGCCTTACTTATGAACCCTTTGCCCGGATCATCAGCCACTTCCCTGAATATCATACCTTCATATGCCAGGTTTTTATCCCTCAGTGATTTTCTGAACGCCTCGTACAGATCATTCAGAACAGTCCAGATATTTATGAATCCTGATTTCTGATCTGTTGGTCTGCCCGGATCAAAGTTCAGCCAGAATCTCCTTATAATCTCTGCCTGTTCTTCTGTAAGACTGCCAAACTGCTGATCTATTTTCTTTATATCACTGATGTCAGTGAAAAGTATTGAGGCATCTGCCAGGTACTTATCAACATCGTCAAAATCGTTGAGGAGCATGTCGCCCCAGAAATAGAAATCGTCAAAGCTCTCCGGCGATTTCTTTATCGTACGGTATACTTTATAAAGTTCAAAAATGAGAATCTCATCTCCTGCTGCCTGAAGAGGCGAAAATGTCCTGAACAATTCATTAATTGTCAGAATGGAAGGTATCCAGACCGGCTTATTTATGGAAGATGCGAGATATTTGATGAAATAAAGACCGGCTCTTCTGCCTGGAAAAACCAGACAATGACGATTCAGGCTGTTACCATATTCAGCATACAGTGATTTAGCTATACGTTCGAGGAAAAATTCCATCTACAGGTCCCCCGGGATTTCGTGTTACCCGAAAAAATTTGATTATATGCCCAAATTTAATGATTTAGATGCTTCTTATCACTTACAAAGTGAATATATTTGTTTATAGATAATACCTTAACATTTACCTGTCCTTTTGTAGTTTCCACCACTAATAATTTCCGGAATGAATAAGCAAATACTTACTGTATTATTTTTATCTGGTGCTCTTTGCCTGTTATCCTGCAAATCACAGGACAGATTCTCCACCGAACAGGAGGAGTTATTTACTGAGGCTGCTGTCAATGGGTCAGTTGCCGGCGAGGGTTATAACCGCTGCCTGAGGTTTGTAGATGGGTGGCTCAGTCTGGCCGATTCAGCTACAGGTCTTATTCCGAGGAATATAAATGATAAAAACAGCAAAGACATCTGGAATGCAAAGGACTGTGCTGCTGACAATTATCCTTTTATGGTACTTACATCGGCATTGCTTAGCCAGGAATTATTCAACGGCAGGATGCTTGATATGCTTCATACCGAAACCAGGCTCACATCCCGTATAGGTTCATTACCTGACACTTATTCATTCTCAAAAAAGGGTTTCGCTAACAGCGATATAGTTCTGTCAGATATCATCTTTGGATCTGCGGAATATGTGAAAGACGGACTAATACCTCTTACCGAATGGCTTGGTCCCAGTCCGTGGTCGGAACGCATGATATCAATAATTGATGATTCATGGAAAAATGCAACAGTAGAAACACCATTCGGCAATATCATATCAGATAATCCTGAAGTCAATGGTGATATGCTTCAGTCGTTATCGAGAATATACTGGATAACAGGTGACAGGAAATACCTCGATGAAGCAATAAGGCTTGGTGATTACTATTTGCTGGGAGACAACCATCCAACAAGGAACTTCAGTGTTTTACGACTGAGGGATCACGGATGTGAGATAGTTTCCGGACTGTGCGAACTTTATGCAACAGTATCATTCGCCGACAAAGAGAAGAAAGAAGAGTACAAAGAGCCATTATATGAGATGCTTAACCGTATTCTTGAGGTTGGACGGAATGAAGACGGCTTGTTTTACAACTCAGTGGATCCTGTCAAAGGAAAACCTGTGGATGCCGGGATAGCTGATAATTTTGGCTATACGCTGAATGGATTTTACACGGTCTGGCAGCTTGATCATATTGAAAGATACGGAGCACCGGTACTTAAAGCACTCGGGACATTGAATGATAAGTACCGTAATTTTGCCTGGGAGGGAACAAGCTCCGACGGGTACGCCGATGCAATAGAAGGAGCCCTGAACCTGTATGTTAGAGAACCTGTACCATCAGTTCCCATATGGCTTGACAGTGAGATAAAGGTGATGTGGGCAAAGCAGCAGGAATCGGGAATTATTGAAGGATGGCACGGAGACGGGAACTTTGCCAGAACTACAATCATGTATTGCTTCTGGAAAGCGCAGGGGACCTATGTCAATCCGTGGAGGGAAGATGTTGAGACAGGCGCAGTTCAGGAAGACGGTACTCTTTATGTTACTATATCTGCCAGGGCAGACTGGAAAGGAAAACTAATGTTCGACAGGGAAAGACATAAGGAATTCATGCATCTCCCATTTGACTGGCCAAGGATCAACCAGTTCCCTGAATACTTTACAGTCGAACCGGAGAAGAATTATTCACTTAAAGCAGGAAACAGCAGGAAAGAAAAGATAATTGCAGGATCAGATCTTTTAAAAGGTTATAATGTTGAAGTCAGGAAGGGTGAACCGCTTAAGCTGATTGTAAAAGCTCTCAATTAAATTCAGTAACCTGCGCTCAGGGAAGCATATCTCAGTATTAATCTCAGTATTAATCTCAGTATTAATCTCAGTATT
>CAYQBZ010000201.1:0-6388 GCA_964415855.1 uncultured Rikenellaceae bacterium | reverse complement strand
CAGCAACATAACCCTGGGAACCAATTTTCTGGAACCGGAATGTAGGAGATCGTTCCGTTGAATATATCCCGAAAGCCAGTGTATGATCACTATGCCTGTATATCTCCAGTTTAATAACATTCTTACCCTTTTTATATTCAGCAACATGAAGATCAACAAAACCGTAAGACAGATAAGTATCCGCCGCGCCATTAATAAAATCCCAAAGGGTTTCCGGGGCAAAAACCGGGTAATTGGTCTCAAGTTTATATCCTTTAAGTCCGGGGAATGAAAAATCCTGTGCAGCTGTTTTTCCCGCTAAAATGATGCACAACAATAAGGGGAGATAACTTTTTCTCATCTTAAAAGCGTAATTTTTCCATAATGTTAACTTATATGCTTCTGCGTACTACTGGTGATATAAATGAAATAATGCTTATCAGGTCAGAAAGTCAGATGGTACGTTCACAAGCCGGGATATATCTGCTATCTTCTCCCTAACATCGAAATTCTTGGTACATCCTACAAGACAGGAGTCACAATCCCTGCACGGATTATCGCCTGTTCCAAGTTCGCTCAGCAGTGAATGGGCCATCGCCGGGTTTGAATAACCATAAGCATACATATATGCTCTCATCAGGTCGGGTACCGGAAGATTCAACGGGCATTCAGCCAGACACTTAGCACAGCCAGTACAAAAAAGACCCTTTTCATCTGCTGCTGCAATTATATCCTGCTTTTCAGAGTCTGTAAGCGTGATATCCGCCAATATCTTAACATTCAGATCAAGCTGATCAAAATCAGTCATCCCCGGTATTGTTGTGGTAACATCCGGATTAGACAGCACCCATTTTAAAGCAGCGGTTGAATTTATGGGCTTTGTTTTCTCTTTATCAAGAAATCCACCTCCTGCCATTGTCTTCATGGCCACAATACCAATACCCGATTGAGCGGCTTTTTTTATTGCACTGTTGAGTTCACTGGTATAGGTCTGTTTAAAATTGTATGCTGTCAGTATTACATCCCAGTTATTTGTTGCTGCGGCAGCTTCAATAACGACTGGCTCATTACGGTGAGTCGAAAATCCCATGTACTTTATTTTACCCTGTTTCTTGAGATTCTTAACTGTATTAATGATGGGTTTATATTCAAGAAGTTCCGGATTACTAATGTCATGAACATACAGAATATCAACGTAATCCATTTTAAGCCTTGCGAGACTGACATTAAAGGTCTCAAGAAAAGCTTCAGGGGTAGTCTGGTTTGTAGGTAAACCTTCCCTGTCGACACCAGCCGGTTTAACCTTCGTAGCAATATAATAAGAGCTTCGGGGGTATGTGGTCAGTATATTTCCAAGCATTGTCTCACTGTTGCCGTTCAGGTATACATTAGCAGTATCGAAAAGCTTAATACCTTTTTCATAAGCAGCTTTACAAAGATTCGGGTTATCAGATCTCATAACACCAAAGCTGATAACAGGAACCTTCATTCCAGTTCTGCCAAGAGTCCTGTAAATGATATCCTGTTGCTGTCCTGATGTCGCAGCGGAAACAATTGAAGGAGAGAGAGCCACTATTCCTGCCGCACCGGTAATTCCTCTTTTAAGGAATCCTCTTCTGTTTATACTGTTCATGAAGTGTTTTTTTTATTTTAGGTTTCTGATTCTTACTTCTATTCCCGAACCTTTCAGAAGTTCAACTATTCTGTCGGTATTGGTGTCTCCATAATGGTAGGGATACAAAATCTTCGGCTTAAATGCCTTTGCCGCATCAGCAACCATTTCCGGAGTCATTGTATATGGAAGATTCATTGGCAGGAAAGCTACATCAATGTTCTTAAGGGCTTTCATTTCCGGTATATTTTCCGTATCTCCTGCAATATAGAATCGTTTCCCTCCTATTGTTAGGATATATCCAATACCTACTCCTTTGGGATGAAACGGATGACCCGGAGAACTTTCATTAACAATATTATATGCCGGCACGGCTTCAATGATAATGTTGTTTATTTCCTGCCTGTCACCTGGTTTCATGGCCAGGGCCCACGGTACCTGGGCTGTTGAGTTTTCGTTGCTGAATAACAGAGTCTCATCCTTTTTAATGTCATCTATGAGCTTAACATCAAGGTGATCGTAATGCTCGTGGGTAACGAGTATCAGATCTGGTTTTGGAAGAAAATCATAATTTCCTGAAGTCCGGACAGGATCAATATCTATTACATATCCGTTAACCTTAAACATCAATGATCCATGTCCGATGAAATGCATTTCAACTGTTCCTGCAGATGTACTTATCTTATCATATGCAGGAGAATCCTGAGAACTAGCTGGTACGGTCATTGCAAGGATTATTATGGTTAATATAACTTTAAAGATTCTTGTTAAATACAACTTCCCCATAGCACTTGTTTTTTTGAACTCACAATATATAAATAATTGATCTACATTATCGATCGTTAACTTTCTTTAATTTTTGGCAAGGTGCCCGGACTCCCGGACCAAAGTCAATAAACACTTTATAATACAAGAAATATTTCTTAATCGGTTCTTATTCCCATAACCAGGATATCGTCAATCTGTGGTGAATGTCCCATCCAGTCCATCAGGTTCTTCTCAAGCAGTTCTTTCTGCTTGTCCATCGGATAGTCCTGAATATCCAGAAGAAATCTCTTGAAGTTTTTCTTCATGAATTTACGTCCGTTAGGTCCTCCGAACTGATCAATATAACCATCGGAAAACAGGTAGTACGATACTCCTTTTTCAAGTGCCCAGTTATGAAATACAAAATCTTCATCCATCCTTGAAGAGATACCGATCGGCATTTTACTTGCATAAATAGTATCCAGCAGATATTTACCGTTCGACATGGTACCTTCAGGAAGATCGCCTGTATTTTCCTTATATGTCTTCACTTCGGCAGGTGATAGTTTCCTGATCCTGAAGCAAGGATTGTAAGCCCCCGAAAACTCTATTTGCTGTACATTAAAGTCAATTACAAGCAGAGCTATATCCATGCCATCTTTGGCTTCATCATCACCCCCGACCTGTTTCAATGATTCAGTTACATGGAGCCGCAATTCCTTCAGCACGATATCTGCCCGTGGGGCAACGTTCTGGTCAATTATCTCATCAAGAAATGACATACCGAGAAGGCTCATAAATGCCCCCGGAACGCCATGCCCGGTACAGTCAGCTGCCACAATATAAAGCCGGTTTCCCTTCTTTGTCATCCAGTAGAAGTCACCGCTTACTATGTCCCTGGGCTTAAACAGGACAAAGTAGTTCTTAATATTCTCTGATAAAATATTCTCAGAAGGCAGAAGTGCCATCTGGATACGGCTTGCATAATGTATGCTCGACTCAAGTTCTTCCTTCTGCTTAACCACTACGGCAGTTCTTTCAGCAACAATACCTTCAAGTCTGATATTCTCGTTCTTAAGTTTCCGTGTATAAGCCTTAATTATTGCATATATTATAAGGAAGGCAGCCAGTATGAAGCAGAAAAAGGCAATAATTGTAGCGTACCATGGTTTCAGAATTATGAATTCATAATCAAGCTCATTGCCGGTAAGACCGGTAAGGGTCCGTGTACGTACCTTAAATTTATAATGACCATACGGGAGGTTGGTATACTCTTTTTTGGAATACTGTGCTTCCATTGTATTACCATATGAGATGCCCTCCCATCTGGACCATTCTTTTTCATATCCCTCCAACTGGTAACTGTATTCTGTGAGTAATTCTTCCGTATAAGAAGGAGTGGTCCATTCAAAGGATATGTCATTCATATCATATCCGAATTCCGGGATCACAGTTGAATTACTTTTTAATAAAGGGATCCTCCTGTTAAAATCAGTGGTTTTATAAAAAGTACCTTCCATTACAACAGAGTCTGTACCCGCAGTAATTTTTACAAAAAACGTATTGACCTTTGCAGAATCAGGCTTCAGGGAAGGTTTATCAACTGCGCATAATGTCTTGGATATAACAAAATATACATGTTCCTGCCATTGCATTATCCCCAACAATGATCCGTTGGGCAAAAGCCTTAATATGCCCACGTAACTTTCAATGCCGTCTGGTGTCTGCCTGAACAAAATATTTTCATTGTACCTGTCTACTCCGTAATACCATATATCTCCGTCATTATCCTGAAAAAGCATTGTTGCATTTTTACCTCTTGAATATTCTCCGGTCAGTGAATTATCCTCTATGAACCTGTCTGCAGACTTGTCATACTTAAATATCCCGTTTGAGGAAGTAAGATATATTTCATCAGCAATATTATAGATGAAATTCAGTTTATCGTTCGCTATTCCTTTATCCGGACCATAATTAACAATTGATGTGTCATTTCCATTAATGCTTAAACTGTACAATGCAGAAGGATCATCAGTTATGAACCAGAATCCGCCTTCCTTTTTCTCCACGACAGAAGCTATGTTGCCGATAGTGTTTCGTGTTTTATAAATATATGACCATCTGTTGGCCTTGTATCTGAGTATTACAGTTCCTCCGCCTTCCAGACCGATATAAACTAAGGAGGGATCATTTGAGGATTGCACAATAGTCCTTATGTTATAGTTGGTATTTGGAGGAAGGTTATCACAATTTTTTTCAACCTGTAAAACCTTTCCATTTTTGGAAATCTGATATAGTCCACTTATGGAACCGGCCAGCAGAATATTGCCTGAGGGGACGTTAATTTCTTCCAGAGGAAATACCTGGATATTAATTCCCTCTATTTGTGAGAACTCAATGAAGTTCTGATCATTTACTCTGCTTTTCATGACGCCGGCGTCCGAGGAGAGATATATATCACCCATGAATTCACATACATCATTAATTCCAGCTTCAATTCCCTGCTTTTCGGAAAACTGTGTAATAGGTATGTTTACATATGCTTTGCTTATCGAACCGTCAGTGGAGATCCAGAGTTCAGAATTATTCGAGTAATTATAATACATGGCTAAAATTGTATTATTCTCAAGACCTGAATTCTCGGTATTTAACTGCTGTACAAGCTTTCCTGATTTATTAAATATCATGATCCCCTCCTGAACTGTTGTGCCTATTGCGAAAAGGTCATTGACAAGGCGGGAACCGGCATAAATATTAACCTCTTTCAGTTTATTATTCAAAACGGGATCGATAAAATTACCGTTAACAGTGCCGGTGGTGTAATCAAACAGATATACACCATGGAAATAGGTCCCGATCAGCATCTTTCTTTCATCATATGGCAGTAGTACCGTGCATATTTTCTTCTGGAAAAAATCTCCACCCGGAAGCGGGATCAGAACAGAATCTTTTAGTTCAAATAATCCGCTATACGTATCGGAAACAATAAGTTTATCATTTATCCTCGCCAGCCTGAGAGCATCCAGGAGATCATATTTCGAGAGGTTAATTTTCAATAGAATATCATTAACAATATCGTACCTGTATAGAAATTTTGCCCCCAGGAAAAATACTACATCCTTTTCCAGTTCAACAGAATTGACATATCTTATCTCGGTACGGGAGATAGAGTCCAGTCTTGCTGAAAGCGAAACATATTCGGGTATTCCCTTGCTTCCGGGTTGAATATAACCAAATTCAAATGCGGCTCCTACATAGACAATCCCTCTGGAATCAGATGCCAGGGAATAAATCCTGGGATTGCTGCCGACAGGAATCCTCGTCCAACTTGTGCCATCATACTTGATCACCCCACCCTCCTGGTTTCCAAAATAGACATTACCAAATATATCTTTAGTAATGCACCAGTTTTGCTCTGCAACCTGTGATATCCGGGGATTATAGTTCCTGATAATCGGAACACCATACCTATTGACCTGTCCGGATAAGCTCAGGGCTAAACAAAAGGAAAAAAGGAAAACCACAAACCTTTTCATAATGTCTTTGGTTCGTTTATATTACAAAATCCAACATAAAAATACAAATTTATTAGTTTAATCAAATTTATTAGGTTACAATAGTAATATTATGAAGTTTTTAATAACTTGCAGAAAGAATTTAGGTTATAGTGTTAATTAATTAACATTGATGCGTTTAGGGAAGGATCAACGAGCTATTCTATTAGCAGTTTTTCTGCTTTTTTCAGCATCATCAAGCGGACAGGCAGGAAAAATATACAAATACCGGAATAGTGGTGGTTTGGATAAAGGAGATGTTGTTTCCACGGACCATGGAATTCAGATAAGCTACTCAATATCAGAGATTAGTGTTGAAAATATTGCAAATGACAATGGTACTTTCTACCGGATCGCCATCCCTGGTCATACCCCAACATGTGTTCCGGGAAAACCTGAGTTGCCTGTTTACAGCCGGCTGGTAGAAATACCTCCAGGATCTGACCCTAAAGTAAAGATTTCCAACATAATATCAAGAAAGATCAAGCCATCAGCA
>CAYQBZ010000200.1:0-6484 GCA_964415855.1 uncultured Rikenellaceae bacterium | reverse complement strand
CAAAGGGTATAAAATAATGAATATTGAAGGGACAATCGTAAGAGATATTGGCGGTCTTCCGGACGATCCCTCACTTGGGTATCCTGACTGGTCCGCTGACGGCAAGAAATTCCTTTTCACCAATAAGACAGCCTCTTCAATAGAGCTATGGATATGCGATCTTCCCTCCTTAAAGGCATCTAAGATTGCTGATTGTATAAATATGGTATTTGGAAATCCGGCAGTCTGGCTGCCTGATAATAGAAGTATTCTTTATTATGTCAGCGATCCGCGAAGAGGTCCCAGACCAGCTCGAAGCGCAGTTCCTGAGGGCCCCGTTGTACAGGAGAATCTTGGTAAAAAGGGACAGGCAGCCACTTACCAGGATCTTCTGAAGGATCCTTCTGATGATATGATCTTTGAATATTATGCAAAGTCGCAGATGATGCTCTGGGATGGAGAGAAATCAACGGTACTGGGAAATCCGGGGATGATAACTGATATTAACGCTTCTCCTGATGGACAGTTCTTCATGATCACAATGATAAACAGGCCATTCTCCTATACAGTTCCTTACAACAGGTTCCCTTCGGTAACAGAAATATGGGACATGCATGGTAAAACAATAAAAACACTGATTAAAGAACCGCTGGTCGAAAATTATCCGAGGGATTATGATGCTGTTCTGCCCGGGCCACGATCATATAACTGGAGATCAGATAAACCTGCAACTGTTTTCTGGGTTGAAGCCCTGGACGGGGGCAATTACAATAATGAAATGCAGTACCATGACCAGGTATATATGCTTGAAGCTCCTTTCACGGGAAATCCGGTTAAATTCATTGCTACCACGATGAGATTTAGTGGGATTACCTGGGGGAAGGAAGACTTTGCTATTATAACGGAAAGCTTAAGCAAGACAAGAATGAGGGTAACAAGTTCTTTCAACCCGGCTGATCCCCAGAAAACCAAGAAGAAACTGTTTGAATTAAACCGTGATGATCGCTATGGAGACCCGGGTCGCTTTTTAACAGAGCCTAATAATTATGGCAGGAATGTACTTTTGTTTGCCGATAAAGGTAAGACTCTCTACCTTTCTGGTAATGGAGCTTCTCCTGAAGGAGATCGCCCCTTCCTTGATAAATATGATGCAGGAAGCGGAAAGATAACCAGACTATGGAGATCAGAGGCTCCTTACTATGAGGATGTCAGTTCTGTTATTGACATATCGAAAGGTATATTGCTGACACAGAGACAGTCAGTTACAGAGGTCCCTAATTATTACCTTAGGAGTCTCAGAAATGGAAAGCTGACCCGGGTTACCAGGTTTGAGAATCCTTATCCCCAGCTTGCCGGAGTTTCAAAGGAACTGATAAAATATAAAAGAAAAGACAGTATTGACCTGTCGTTTTTGCTCTACCTCCCTGAGGGTTATGATCGTGAGAAAGACGGCCCGCTGCCAACACTTCTGTGGGCCTATCCGCGCGAGTTCAATGATGCTGATGCAGCAGGGCAGGTGAGCGGATCACCATATACCTTTACAAGGATCAGCCCCTCTTCAGCACTGGTTTATGTTACTCAGGGTTATGCGGTGCTTATGGATGCAGCATTCCCTATTGTAGGTCAAGCAGGTAGTGAGCCAAATGATACCTTTATTGACCAGCTCGTTGCCGATGCTGAGGCTGCAATAGACAAAGCTGTTGAATTGGGAATCACAGACCGGCGGAGAGTAGCTGTAAGCGGACATTCCTATGGAGCATTCATGACAGCGAACCTGTTAGCGCATAGCAGGTTATTTGCTGCCGGAATAGCTGAAAGCGGTGCCTATAACAGGACTCTTACTCCTTTTGGGTTTCAGAATGAGAGGCGTTCTTACTGGGAAGCTCCCGGAATATATAATGGCATGTCACCATTTATGCATGCCGATAAAGTGAAAGATCCTATATTGCTTATTCATGGAACAGCGGATAATAACAGTGGAACTTTTCCTATACAGAGCGAGCGGTTCTATGCTGCCCTGAAAGGATTCGGAGCGACTGTACGACTGGTAATGCTGCCCAATGAGAGCCATGGTTATGCAGCGCGCGAGACAATTTTGCATAAGCACTGGGAAGTATTGAACTGGATGAATAAATATGTAAAAGACAAAAAATAGTCGGAATTGACCAGGTCGCTTTCTTTTATTGTTGCAAAAAGTAGCTTAACTTTGGTATAGATTCAGTATCCTGTCCGACGGCAGAACAGGTTTGCTCGTAAACAAGTCGTTAATACAAATATACAAAGCTATGAGCAAGTACATCTATTTAACATGCAATCCGGAAGCACTTGTGGCTTCGATGCTTCCTCCAGAGGGTTTTGGCCTTTACCTGTCAATAGGTACCAAGAAAAGAAACAAAGGTCAGACGATATTCTTCGAGGTTGACCTGGAAAAGATTGAAAAATATATTGATACAGAAAGCCTTAATAAACGATGTGTCGCAAAACCAGACGGAAGTCCGAAAAGTTCTGTTTACCTGTCTGTCTACAAAGTATTGGAAATGATACCATTGCAGGCACTGAAGAATTTGTTTCTTACCACTGATCATGGTTGTGTCCTTGAACTGAATAAGTCAGATTATGACAAAAGCAAAGAGGTTGCAGGTGCCCTTCATCTTTATCAGGAGTTATGTCCTGTTACACCTCTTGTCGCAAGCAGTCTGGCTCCTTCAGCATTCCTTAGGCGACTTACGGATGGCTCAACACCTATAGTCCTTCCCAAACTCTTCTTTGTGGAACTGAAGCTTGGGGAGCTGGCTGATAATCCGCTTTCAGGTTCTGCCGAACACCTTCCATACCCAAATATCGGTCACCTGCGTGATTGCCTGGAGATAATCAGGGGTGAATATGAAAAACAAATGAAAACAGTTCATCGTATATTCTCCGGTGAACTACTTTACAGGACAATAGCTACGGGATTCTATGTGGGAGCAAAAGATGATATCGTTTATTACCGTTATCCGGGGGTAAACGAACTGGAAAACATCAATTATAATTTCTTCAGGGATATTTAACTGCAGGAGGTTAAGGTTGCGAACTCTCCTGTCAACGACATCCTCGCACAAGAATAATTAATTTTCATTTGAATTAATGAAAAACTAATTTAGTTTTGTAGCGGATTTTTTTCATTTTTTATTGCATCAATTTTTAATTAAAAAAGAGATATTATGATTAGTAGTATTTTTTGGATTGTACCGATCTCAGCGCTCCTTGCGCTACTCTTTGCATGGATATTTTATAAGAGCATGATCATCCAGTCGGAAGGAACAGACAGGATGAAAGAGATTGCTGCGTATGTCAGGGAAGGAGCTATGGCATATATTTCAAGGCAGTATAAAGTAGTCGGCAAGGTCTTTGTCATCCTTGTCGTTCTTTTGGCCATTCTTGCTTATATGGGTGTTCAGAATCCCTTTGTGCCGGTCGCGTTTCTTACCGGAGGATTTTTTTCCGGTCTCTGCGGATATCTTGGCATGAAGACTGCAACGTATGCTTCTTCAAGGACTGCATGGGCCTCATCACAATCGCTTAACAAAGGACTGCAGGTTGCTTTAAGGAGTGGAGCCGTTATGGGTCTTGTTGTGGTAGGTTTTGGATTGCTCGACATTGCTATATGGTTCGTCCTTCTGAATAATGTGATTTTTACACCTGAACATATGGATTCAGGACTTCAGTTTTTAGGCCTGCATTTTGTTAATCCCGGTACTACTGATCATCAGAAATTAATTGAAATAACTGCCACCATGCTTACATTTGGTATGGGTGCCTCAACCCAGGCTCTTTTTGCGCGTGTCGGCGGAGGTATCTTTACCAAAGCTGCCGATGTGGGTGCTGACCTGGTTGGAAAGGTCGAAGCAAATATACCTGAAGATGACCCCCGTAATCCTGCAACTATAGCTGATAATGTTGGCGATAATGTTGGCGATGTGGCAGGTATGGGCGCTGACCTTTATGAGTCTTATGCCGGATCGATACTGGCCACAGCGGCGCTGGGAGCGGCTCTTCCCGTTGCAACTTCCGATATGCAGATAAGGGCCGTAATTGCACCTATGATCGTCTCGGCGATCGGTATCCTGCTGTCAATAGCCGGAGTATACCTTGTAAGAGCAAAAGAATCTGCAACACCAAAAAATCTGTTAAATGCCCTGTTGCTTGGTACAGGAGGAAGTTCAGCCTTTATCCTGGTGGCGCTTGCTATTATGGCTTTCAGCGGCTGGATAACATGGGGAGTATTTGGTTCCGTGGTTTCCGGACTGCTTGCCGGAGTTATTATCGGCCAGTCAACGGAATATTTTACATCAGACGGATATAAGCCAACCCAGGGAATAGCAAAGCAGGCTCAGCAGGGTCCTGCAACTGTAATTATTGAGGGTATGGCTGTTGGTATGTTTTCAACATGGGTTCCTGTTGTTACAATTGTTGCAGGTATTATTGCCGCTTTTGGCTTTGCAGGAGGTTTCAGAGACTTTGCACTTGGAGTATACGGTATTGGATTTGCAGCTGTAGGGATGCTGTCGACACTTGGCATCACCCTGGCTACAGATGCCTTTGGTCCGATAGCTGACAATGCAGGAGGAAATGCTGAGATGGCAGAATTACCCAAAGAGGTACGTGAGCGGACTGATGCCCTTGATGGTCTGGGCAATACAACTGCTGCTACGGGAAAAGGCTTTGCCATTGGTTCGGCTGCTCTTACAGCCCTGGCGCTTATGGCAGCATATATGGAAGAGGTAAAGCTCTGGCTTGGTAAACTGGCAGATAAAGCACCGGACGGATTTAAGCAGATAGGCGATACGCTTTTCTATCATAACACCATACCAACGGTACATGACGGACAGGTTGCTGTAAGCGTTACAACTGCCGGTATCAAGGACTTTGTGAACGCATACGATCTTTCTCTATTTAACCCTGTTCTCCTGGGAGGTATATTCATCGGAGCTATGATGGCATTCGTCTTTAGTGCAATGAGCATGAAAGCAGTTGGTCGGGCCGCAGGTAAAATGGTTGATGAGGTCAGGCGCCAGTTCCGGGAAATTCCCGGTATTATGGAAGGTACGGGTAAACCTGATTATGCAAAATGTGTTGCCATTTCTACGGCAGGTGCACAAAAGGAAATGATGGCACCTTCCCTCATCGCAATTGCTGTCCCGTTCCTGGTAGGTCTGATATTCGGGGTGCCTGGTATTGTTGGGCTGCTGGCAGGTGGCATGACAGCCGGATTTACCCTTGCAAGCATGCTTAATAACTCGGGAGGTGCCTGGGATAATGCAAAGAAATATATTGAAAGAGGAAATTATGGCGGAAAGAAAAGCGATTGCCATAAAGCCAGTGTTGTTGGTGATACAGTTGGGGATCCCTTTAAGGATACCTCCGGCCCTGCTCTTAATATTCTGATAAAGCTTATGTCGATGGTATCGGTGGTTCTAGCTGGTATAACAGTTGCATACAGTCTTCTGTAGGCATTTTTAGCGCTGAAATATTTTAACAGGGACATGCTTATGCTTGTCCCTGTTTTTATTAGTAATATTTATTATTTTTGAGAAAACAAATGCAATGCAACTACCCGGAATTACCGATATCAAGGCTGCACATGAAAGGATAAAACCATTTATCAACCGTACTCCGGTGATGTCTTCCCGGCAGCTAAACAGCCTTTTTGGCTGTGATCTCCTTTTTAAATGTGAGAATTTTCAGAGGGTAGGTGCTTTCAAATTCAGAGGTGCAACAAATGCTGTTATGTCGTTGGGCGCAGAGGAACGAAAAAAAGGTGTCATTACTCATTCCTCGGGCAATCATGCAGCCGCTCTTGCACTGGCAGCAGGAATGAATGGCATAGACGCAACCATTGTGATGCCGGAGAATGCGCCGCTTGTTAAGAAGAATGCTGTGGCCGGATATGGAGCAAGAATAGTATTTTGCAAGCCAACGCTGGAAGCCCGTGAAGAGACAACACGCCTTCTAATGGAGGATACGGGTGCCCGGCTGGTCCATCCCTATGATGACTATAATGTGATATGCGGTCAGGGAACTGCTGCCCTTGAACTTCTGGAAGAGAAGAATGACCTTGAGATAATAATAGCACCTGTAGGAGGAGGAGGCCTTATGAGCGGTACTTCAACGTATGTGAAGGGCTTTAACAAGAATATCCGTGTTATAGGAGCAGAACCATATAACGCAAATGATGCTTATGTGTCATTCAAAACAGGAAAACTGACACCTTCAGTTAAACCCGTTACAGTCGCAGACGGGCTGCTTACTTCATTAAGCGAGCTTACCTTTACCATTATCCTTAGAAATGTTGATGAAATACTTACTGCAAAGGAAGATTCAATCATAGATTGTATGTTGCTTGTATGGGAGAGGATGAAGATAATAATTGAACCGTCGTCAGCTACGGTGCTGGCAGTGATAAAAGAAAATCCTGATCTGTTCAGCGGTAAGAGAATCGGATTGATAATCTCTGGCGGAAATG
>CAYQBZ010000199.1:0-6507 GCA_964415855.1 uncultured Rikenellaceae bacterium | reverse complement strand
TGGGGAGAAATAAGCAGGATATTAAAAAGATCGTTCTTTTCAAACATACGGATATATTTTTCAAGGAAGACCATTGGTGGCATGTCAGGCAAAATGACACCATCAATACCTGTCTGTGCACAGGCCGTGCAGAAATTTTCAACCCCAAACTGCAGAACCGGGTTCAGATAGCCCATAAGCAGCACAGGTATATCAACCTCACTTCTTAATTCAGACAACTGGGAAAACAAAAGTCTGATATTCATGCCATTACGGAGGGCTGCCTCATTACTTTTCTGAATAACAGGACCATCAGCCATGGGATCTGAAAAGGGCATGCCAATCTCAACCATATCGACACCTGATTGTGCCAGGGATCTTAATATTCCTGCTGTGGAGTCCGCCAGAGGGTATCCCGCGGTAAAATAAACCGAAAGAATATTACCTTGTTTCTCCATGAAAAGTCTGTCTATTCTGTTCATATGATGTTCTTCCATTTATTGCAATTATTCAGAAATCAACTGATTGTTCCATATACTTAATGTAAGTATCCATATCCTTGTCTCCCCTTCCTGAAAGTGTTACAACTACCACATCGTCCTTCCTGAATTTACGCTTACCTAAATAAGCAAGTGCATGAGCCGGCTCCAGGGCAGGTACTATGCCCTCAAGACGGGTCAGCATGAAAGCGGCCCGGAGGGCTTCATCATCCGTTACATTGTCGAATACCACCCTCCCTGTCTTATGCAGCCAGGCATGTACAGGGCCGATACCGGGATAATCGAGTCCGGCTGAAATTGAATATGGTTCTGTTATCTGTCCGTCATCATTCTGCATAAGCATCGTCATGCTGCCATGTATTATACCGGGACGTCCCTTTACCATTGTTGCAGCAGTTTCGCCTGTTGCTACACCTTTTCCCCCGGCCTCAATGGCAATAAGCTTCACATGTTCCTCATTGAGATAATGATAGAAAGAACCGATGGCATTACTGCCGCCTCCTATGCAGGCAATTATATAATCAGGATCTTTTTTACCTGAGACCTCCTCCACCTGCCTCTTCATCTCTTCGCTTATAACTGACTGAAGCCTCGTAACCAGGTCCGGGTAGGGATGGGGACCGACTACCGAACCTATTATGTAGTGAGTGTCCGATGGATTGCCTATCCAGTCGCGGATAGCCTCATTGGTGGCATCCTTGAGAGTCTTATTGCCGCTCATGACACCCACTACATCAGCTCCCAGCATCTTCATTCTAAGCACATTAGGAGCCTGACGGTCAATGTCGGTCTTCCCCATGTAAACAACACACTTAAGACCCATAAGGGCACAGACTGTTGCTGTTGCAACACCATGTTGCCCTGCGCCTGTCTCCGCAATGATACGTGTCTTGCCGAGACGCTTTGCTATCAGTATCTGACCGACAGTGTTATTGATCTTATGGGCGCCTGTATGATTCAGATCCTCGCGCTTGAGGAAAATATTTGTTTTGTAAAATGATGAAAGCCTTGAAGCAAGATAAAGAGGTGAGGGCCTGCCGACATAGTTTTTCAGCAGGGACCGGAATTCAACCCTGAAATCCTCATCATTAATTATCTTAAGGTAATTCTCACTTAAGGTTTTCACATTAGGGTACATCATCTCAGGAATAAAAGCTCCTCCGAACTCCCCGTAATATCCTCGTTCATCCACATTATAATCCATCATTATCCGTATTTTACCTTTGAAATAAATGCTTTTAGTAGTGATGCGTCCTTTACTGCTGGCGCCACCTCGAAACGGCTGTTAACATCCACGCCGAAAAGCCTCCCGTTAACAAAGCTGCTGATAGTGCCTGCATCATCAGGTCCGATACCTCCGCTCAGGAAGAACGGTTTATCAATTTTATATCCTGACAACAGGTCCCAGTTGAATTTCCTTCCGCTTCCTCCATGGATGTCCGCTTTTGTGTCAAAAAGGAAATAATCACAGCATCCCTGATAGGCAGCAAGGTCAATAAACCTGAAATCTTCATCAACATTAAATGCTTTTATTATTTTCAATCCTGCGGAACGTATACCGGCACAAAAATCAGGAGACTCGTTACCGTGAAGCTGTACCAGTTCCAGTCCTGCAAAATCTGCCATATCAAGTACCTGCTCAGCCTCCTCATCCACAAAAACACCTGCTTTTAATATTTCGGCAGGAACATTCTGAAAGAGCGACCTGTCAGTACACTCACCCACATACCTTGGGGAACCCCGATGAAATATGAAGCCGAAATAATCGGGCCTCGCCGCCGAAACCTCCTCAATATTAAGAGGATCTCTCATACCGCACACTTTAACTTTTATCATTGTACTGGTCTAAATCCTTTACAAATTCTGCAAACGTTTTTACCGGGTCGGGGGTAGCCATAAATTTCTCCCCGATAAGAAATCCATCGTAACCTGCCTTTCTCAGTCTTTTTATTATATCCGGAGAGGATATCCCGCTTTCCGAGATTTTTAACATGCCTTCCGGAATTCTATCCGCCATTATTTCTGAGATTCCTGTATCAACCTTAAAAGTCTTCAGGTTACGGTTATTAACTCCAATTATATCTACGTACTGGTTTATCTTATCCAGCTCTCCTGGCTGATGCACCTCCAGCAGCACTTCCAGTCCGAGAGACTTCGCAAGACGTGCCAGCTTCAATACCTCATCTTCCCTGAGGGCCGCAGCTATAAGAAGTACAGCATCTGCGCCGATTGCTTTTGCCTCGACAACCTGGTATTCATCAAATATAAAATCCTTTCGCAGTAAAGGGAACGTTCCGCTCTCCCTTGCCAGTGTCAGATCAGATGATGAGCCGCCAAAATAACGATTTTCAGTAAGCACCGAAATCCCTGATGCTCCCTCCCTGAAATATCCCGATGCTACAAAAGGAGCAGAAGCATCCTGGTTGATCGGTCCTTTTGACGGAGAGCTCCTTTTAAATTCGGCAATGATACCTGTTCTCGACCTGTCACATATTGATCCCGACAAAGATATTGTTTCCCTGGAATACAATATTTTCCTCTCGAGATCGCCGATTGTGACAATCTGAGCCAGTTCAGCCAGTTCTTTCCGCCTGCCTGCAATTATTTCATCAAGGATTGTCATGCCTGTAATTCCATAAGCTTTGTAAATGATTTGAACGCTTTGCCGCTTTTTACAGATTCTTCAGCAATATTACGACAATCCTCAAAGGATTTTGAAGGATAGTAACATTTAAGCGCCACCTGGCTGTTAACTGTTACAACATCCTGCTGTGCAGGAGTTCCATCTCCTTTCAGTACCTTCATAAAAAGGTCAGCAGCCTCAGGAACTGTTTTACCACCTGTAAGGTCCGACTGTATGTTTCTTTTATAGTTCATACTTTCAGGAGAGACGATTTTTTCAATACCATTTAAGATATACTTGAACTCTGAGGTAAGGGATATCTCATCATAACCATCGAGACTGAAGACAATGACATATTGCATTGCCGATTGCTGGTACAGGTAGTTATATAACCTTGACAATTCAAGGCTGTAAACACCAACCAGCTGTTTTTTCGGGAATGACGGATTAACCATCGGTCCGAGCATGTTAAAGAATGTCTTTATTTTCAGAGCTCGCCTGACCGGTGCAACATTCTTCATCGCCGGATTGAATAGCGGGGCATGAAGGAAACAGACTCCGGCTTTGTCTATCTCCTTCCGAAGCTTATCCTGTTCTGTTGAGAACCTGTACCCGAAATGCTCCAGGATATTTGAAGACCCGCAAGCTGAAGTTACACCGTAGTTACCATGTTTGGATACTTTCACCCCTGCGCCTGCAAGGACGAATGTGGTAAGCGTGGAAATATTAAAGGTATCTTTTCCGTCACCTCCTGTCCCGCATACATCTATAGTATCAAAATCCGACAGGTCGACCCTTATACACAGGTTCCGCAGAGCGTCGCGGAAGCCGGTAAGCTCGTCAACCGTTATACTGCGCATCAGATATACAGTAATAAATGCCGCAATCTCAGGCCCGGAATAGATCCCCTGCGCAATATTGGTAAGCACACTTTCTGCCTCGCTCCGCCCAAGTGTCTTATGTTCAAAAAGATGGTCCAGAATGTTCCTCATAATCCTGTTGATTTTCTTTTAACTGATTTCTTTTATTTCTCTAGCCTTCCAGCCAGTTTTTTATAATGACTTCTCCATGTTCCGTAAGTACCGATTCAGGGTGGAACTGCACTCCATAAACCTTGTATTCCCTGTGCCTGAGAGCCATAATCATCTGATTACTGTCAATGCATGTTACTTTCAGACAAGCGGGAAGGTTACTGTTAGCTATTACCCATGAATGATATCTTCCCGCGTTGAATGTTACAGGGATGCCTTTAAACAGGCTATCCTGGTTATCAAGCACAATTACCTGAGTTGAAAGCCCGTGATATACACTCTCGAGGTTTATCAGCTCTGCACCGAATGCCTCACCAATTGCCTGGTGCCCCAGGCAGACACCCAGTATGTTTTTTTCCTGTGAATACCTTTTTACCAGGTCAATGCATATACCTGCCTCAGAAGGGATTCCCGGTCCCGGAGAAAGGACTATCCTGTCATAGCTACCTGCCCTGTCGAGGTCTATTTCATCATTTCGAAATACCGAAGGCCGCGTACCAGTGAGATTCTCAATATAATGCACAAGATTATATGTGAAGGAATCATAATTATCTATTACCAGTATCTTTTCCATTTACGTCGTATTAATCAGTTAATCTCCTTCGCCATCTCAACTGCTTTGCGCAGGGCACCCAGCTTATTGTTTACCTCCTGAAGCTCATTCTCTTCATCTGAAATAGCCACTATACCGGCACCAGCCTGGTAATAGAGCCTGTTATTCTGACTAAGAAAGGTCCTGATCATAATTGCATGGTTAAACTGGCCACTGAAATCGAGGAATCCAATTGCTCCCCCATAATATCCCCTTCTGCCCGGCTCATATTTATCGATCAGCTGCATGGCTCTAAACTTTGGAGCACCGGTAAGGGTGCCTGCAGGGAAGGTTGAGGTCATCATGTCGGTAACAGACGAGTTTTCATTTAATTCTCCCGATACTTCTGATACAAGATGTATGACATGAGAATAGAACTGGACCTCCCTGTAACTTTCAACCTTAACGTTTTTAGCATGACGGCTGAGGTCATTACGGGCCAGGTCAACGAGCATTACATGTTCCGCATTTTCTTTCAGGTCGGCAGCGAGCTTCTGCGCAAGGAGCTTATCGTTCTCATCATCGCCGGTGCGTCGGAATGTTCCTGCTATCGGATTAATGCTGGCCTTCGATTTATTTATTTTTAGATGAGCTTCCGGTGATGATCCGAAGATCTTATAGCTTCCGTAATCAAAATAGAAGAGGTAGGGAGACGGATTTACCGAACGTAATGCCCTGTATACATTAAACTCATCACCTTTAAAATCCTTTGAAAACTGCCGGGAAAAAACAACCTGGAATACATCTCCCCTGTAGCAATGTTCTTTCCCTTTCTTTACTATGGCCTTATAATCCTCGTCAGACATATTTGATACCTCATTTTCGTCCGGACTGAAGGAATAAACAGCAATGTTCCTGCTATACAGGAGAGACCTGATCTTTTCTGTCTCTCCTTCATTCTTATTTATCTTATTCTCTATAATATAAAGGACATTCTGAAAATGGTTGATGGCGATTATATAATTGTAGAAGGAGTAATGCAGGTCTGGTATGCTTCTCTCCTCATCAGCTGAAGCTTTAAGTGAAATCGTTTCAAAATAGCTTACCGCATCGTATGCAGTATATCCGAAGAGCCCGTTTACCGGGACACTTCCATCCAGGTCAGATTGTTCAAAAGAGCCAAGGAACTCCGTAAACCTGTCGCGGAAAGTACCTGTTCCTTCCACAGGAGTCGATATCTGTGATCCGTCAGGATAAGTTTCGGTAATAATACCCTTCTCAGCTTCTATTGAAGCAAGAGGCTTTATACAGATATAGGAAAAACTGTTTTCATTCCCATGGTAATCGGAACTCTCGAGGAGAAGAGAATTTGGATATATATCCCTTATTTTCAGGTATATACTTACCGGGGTAATAGTGTCGGAAAGTAACCTGACGGCTTTTGTCTTAACAACTATCTTTTTCATAATCAGTCTCAAATAAGTTTTAAATTAAAACGGCCCGTCGTGATTACGACAGGCCGTTTGTTTATATCATGTTTGAATACAAATAGGTGTCAGTCTCACAAGGTTAAGTGAAATTTACAAAGCCACCAGCACCAATTTGCATACAATCTGTTCATTATTCTGTTGATTTCATTTACAAAAGTAAGCTATGTTTACAATTATGCAAATATTTAGCAGGATATTTTTTATCGGACCGGACCCGGTATACTGTTTCATATTGTGATATTCATGTCTGATCTCAATACTTTCAGCTCAAACCTTTAATTATATAAATACGTATTTTAATCGCTTTTATATAATATATAGCGCTTTATTTCGTATCTTGCTAATAAAAAAA
>CAYQBZ010000198.1:0-6543 GCA_964415855.1 uncultured Rikenellaceae bacterium | reverse complement strand
AAGAGATATCGATAAATTATCAAAAGTAAAATATAAGATCGGAAAAACAGGTTGCAGGAAAACTCACATTCAGCTATGTGGTATCAAATGCCGGATGTTACCCCTCGTATGATATCAGAGTAGATGATATCAAAAGTCCGGTGGGAATAATCTATAAGGCAAATGTCTTTCAGAATTCAGGTGTCCCATGGAAAGACGTGAAGCTCAGCTTTTCAAATGCAACACCCTGGGTTGCGGGTAACATTCCGGAAATGGATCCATGGTTCATTGATTATTACAGCCCTCCCGTTCAGGTACGACGTAACAGTCTGTCCGGTGTAAATCGCAGTGAAGCCCCTGCCATGATGCAAATAGCTGAGGCAGGTTTGGAGAAAGCTGAACCCAAAGCTGCTGCTCCGGTACCGGTGGCTAAGAAGGTTGGAGAGACCACTATTACTTTTGATATTGCCATGCCTTACTCAATTCCATCCGACGGCAAAATACAGACAGTTGAGATTCAGCACATTACATCCCCTGCTGATTATAAGTATGTGACCTTGCCAAAACTGTCACCACTTGCCTACCTGACTGCAAATATTACTGATTGGGCAAAATTAAGTCTCCAGAGCGGAGAGGCAACACTCTATTTCGAAAATTCATTTGTCGGTAAGGCATCCCTGAATGTTGACCAGCTGACAGATACTCTAAAAATTTCGCTGGGAACAGATAACAGTATCCTTGTAAGAAGGGAGAAGCGTGTGGATTATACAAGCAAAAGAAGCATAGGAGCTAATCTTACCGAAACATATTCTTTCCTGCTTACCGTAAGAAATAACAAGGCAAGCACCATCAAAATTAATCTGACCGATCAGATACCAGTATCCTCAAACAGTGGAATAAATGTTGAACCTGTTGAATTGTCGGGAGGAAAACTAAATGCCCAGACCGGTGAGGTGACCTGGGAGCTTACGATTAAACCACAGGATTCCAGTCAGTTAGTGCTGACATATTCAGTTAAATACCCTAAAGACAAAACAGTCATTCTTGAATAATTAATTCTGGAAAAATGAATTTTATAGGAAATCTGGTCTGGCTCCTCTTTGGAGGGATATTTATCGCTATAGAATATCTGATAGGGAGTATTTTATTAATGATCACAATTGTAGGCATCCCTTTTGGCATCCAGACGCTGAAACTGGCTTCTCTTGCATTATGGCCCTTTGGCAGGGATACAAGGGTGCACGTGAGAGCATCAGGATGTCTGTATGTGCTTATGAATATTCTCTGGCTTTTAACCGGAGGGCTCTGGATTGCTGCCACCCACGCAATTTTCGGACTGATTCTCTGCATAACTATTATAGGTATCCCGTTTGGTCTTCAGCACTTCAAACTTACTTCAATTGCCCTGAGTCCGTTCGGCAGGGACATTGTCAATGTCTGATTTAATGTGCGATACAAAGGCCAGGAATAAGATGGGGTGAAAAGCAGAGCGGATGAAGCAGTGACGTGACAACACAAAAACTGCATAATCAGCGCAAATCTGCCAGAACCGCGGGAACTTTAAATAATTTATCCTGCAAATAACGCATATTGTCTCAGAAATATAACATAATAATGTCCGAACCTGAACAAAAATTAACACCGATTAGTGAGCTGGGGAAATTTGGTCTGATCGATCATATTAAAAGACACACGAGGCTTGGGAACAAAAGCTCACTTACCGCTATAGGCGACGATGCTGCCGTTATCGATAACGGCCGTCAGCTGACACTTGTTTCAACTGACATCCTGCTTGAGGGTATTCATTTTAACCTGATCTACACCCCTCTGAAACATCTTGGTTATAAGGTAGTAATACGTGGCATATCAGATATTTATGCCATGAATGGCGTTCCCACGCAGCTTTTGATCGCGCTGGGTATCAGTTCAAGATTCTCAGTAGAGCAGATTGATGAGATCTACGAAGGAGTGAATCAGGCCTGTACCAGGTATGGTGTCGATATGGTCGGAGGTGATATCACCAGCTCTCTCACCGGCTTGACAATAGGAGTAACTGCTGTCGGTTCTGTTGACCGCGACAGAGTGATAAAAAGAGATGGTGCGAAACCAAATGATCTGATCTGTGTAACAGGAGATCTGGGCGCCTCCTTCATGGGGCTGCAGCTCCTTGAAAGAGAAAGGAGACTCTTTGATAAGGAAAAAGTGACACAACCTGATCTTGCAGGTTATGAATATGTTATTGGCAGGCAACTAAAACCGGACATTCCGGTATCGGTTCTGGATGACCTTAAAAAGGCAAATGTGCGGCCAACCTCAATGATCGATGTATCTGACGGATTGTCATCAGATCTTCTTCACCTTTGTAAATCCTCAAATACCGGCTGCAGGCTCTTTACAGGGAAGTTACCAATTGATTATGAAACCTCCAGGCTTGCTGAAGAGTTCAATATCAATCCGGTGATACCGGCCCTGAATGGCGGAGAGGATTATGAACTGCTCTTCACCTTGCCCCTGGAGTATTTTGAACAGTTAGAACAGATAGCCTCCGTAAAAGTAATAGGTCATATGACTCACCCTGATGATGGATGTGTACTGGTAGATGATAATGGATCAGAAATTAAACTGACTGCCCAGGGCTGGGAACAGAAAAAATAAGGATACATTACCTGGCCCTGATGACTCCTCTTTCAGAATTTCTTATGAATTCAAGTATATAATCCCTGTCTTCTGAGGGTTTGAAATCTTTTTCCACAGCGTCGAGTGCATTTGAAAATGTGAGACCACTCTGGTAAATAACTCTGTAGATATTATGGATCTCATCTATTCGTTCCTTTGTAAAACCTCTTCTTGTCAGTCCTACCGTGTTCAGACCAAGATATGAAAGGGGATCCCTGTCTGCTTTAATATAAGGAGGTACATCTATTCTTACCCTTCCTCCGCCACCTATTATAACATGACCTCCTATATGGGTAAACTGGTGTACCAGAGTTCCCCCGCTGAGTATTGCCCAGTCGTCAACCACCACCTCACCTGCCAGACCGGTTGTATTACCTATAATAACGTTGTTACCTATTGAACAGTCATGACCAATATGTGAATAGGCCATAAGGAGGCAATTTTCACCTATTTTTGTTTTGCCAACAGCTACCGTTCCCCTGTTTACAGTAACACCCTCTCGCAGAGTTGTGTTATCGCCAATCTCAGCGGTTGACTCTTCTCCCCTGAATTTTAAATCCTGCGGTATGCCCGAGACAACAGCTGTTGGGAAGATTCTACATTTCTTCCCGATCCTGGCTCCATCCATTACCGTAGCATTGGGACCGATCCAGGTTCCTTCATCAATTACTACATTTCCTGAAATATAAGCAAAGGGTTCAACTGTAACATCTTTGCCCAAGCTTGCATCGGGATGAATAAAAGCTAAATTTGAGATCATAGATTTGCTATTTATTTTTTATGACCTGGGCGGTCATCTCACCTTCAAGAACCAGCTTGCTCCCTACAAATGCCTGTCCGAACATAGACACTATTCCTCTCCTTACAACGTCTGTCATCTCCATCTTCAGAATTATGGTATCGCCGGGCACAACTTTATGTTTGAATTTAAGCTTGTCTATCTTTAAAAAATATGTGGAATATTTCTCCGGATCTTCTACCGCACTCAGGACCAGCAATCCACCGGTCTGGGCAAGTGCCTCAACAAGCAGAACACCCGGCATAATTGGCTCATCAGGAAAATGCCCCTGGAAAAAAGCCTCATTAAAAGTAGTATTTTTTATTCCGACAATTGAAGTTTCATCCAGTGAAATTATTTTATCTACCAGGAGAAAAGGGTACCTGTGGGGCAATCTCTTTTTAATATCTTCAAGAGTAAAGACCGGTGCCTGTGAAGGATCATACAAAGGGACATCCCGCTTCAGGAGGGCTTTTTTCATCTCCTGACGCATCTGCCTCGCCAGTCGTGTATTTGCATAATGTCCCGGGCGTGTTGCTACCACTTTTCCTTTTATCGGGTGCCCTACGAGTGCCAGGTCCCCTATTATATCGAGCAGCTTATGCCGGGCTGGCTCATTGGGATATCTTAATTCAGTATTATTCAGAATTCCTGCCGTATGAGTGCTTATTCCAGGCCTGTTAAAAAGAGTGGCAATCCTGTCTATCTCTGACTGTTCAACCTCTTTTTCAAGGATCACAATGGCATTGTCGAGATCGCCACCCTTGATCAGTCCCATATTGAACAACGGTTCAAGTTCATGAAAAAACACGAAGGTACGGCTTCCTGATATGTCCTCCTCAAAATCTTCAATCCTGTCAAGAATTGCATACTGGTTACCAAGTATCCTCGAATTATAATCGATAAGGACATTTATGCTGAAATGGTCATCAGGATAGACGATCAGGTCTATTCCATGTTCTTCATCAGAATAGGTGATCTTTTGTTTAACAACAAAATAATTCCTGTCTTCCTTCTGTTCAATAATACCTGCTTTCTTTATGGCTTTAACAAAACTCATCGAAGATCCCCCCATAATTGGTGCTTCCGGACCATTCATCTCAATGAGTGCATTGTCGACCTGCAGTCCGTGCAGGGCAGCAAGAGAATGTTCAATAGTCGAAACCAATGCTCCGTTATGTACCAGAGTGGTTCCACGTGATGTATCAGTTACGTGTTCAGCAAGTGCATCAATTACCGGTCTTTCCGGCAAATCGGTCCGTATAAATTTGTACCCGTGGTTTTCAGGAGCCGGTTTAAAGGTTATTGTAACATTTAAACCGGTATGCAGTCCTTTCCCTGTCAGGCTAATCTCTTTTGCAAGAGTTCTTTGTTTTTCACTCATCAGTATCAGTTGTTAAGTAAACCGGGTACAAAAAAAATAAAAATATTTCGAACAATCCAATAAAAGGTGCTATAACTAAATTTATTTCAACAGATTCACATTCGAACCTCCTTTCAGACTAGCCTTTTTTCAGAGAATCTACCTCTTTTTCAAGCTTATCAATCTTTAGCTTAAGATCGGGCAGTCTTTTAAAAACAACAGTAGATTTCAGGAACTGCTTTATCTCCAGTGCCGGTGATCCAAGGATTGTTGTATTTTCCTCTTTTATATCACCAAGGATACCCGCCTGTGCTCCTATTTTTGTCCCGTTGGCAATCCTGATATGTCCGGCAATCCCTGCCTGTCCGCCGAGCATACAGTTACTGCCGATCTTTGTGGAGCCTGCTATCCCCGTCTGTGCCGCCATTACAACATTTTCCCCGACCTCAACGTTATGACCTATCTGTATCAGGTTATCCAGTTTAACGCCCCTGTGTATTTTTGTGGATCCCATGGTTGCCCTGTCAATTGCAACGTTTGCTCCTATTTCCACATGATCTTCCAGGATGACATTCCCCAGTTGAGGGATCTTCATATATTCATTTTCCGACTGTGGAGCAAAGCCAAAACCATCGCTTCCTATAACCGTTCCGGAATGTATGATGCATCCCTCTCCAATAAGACAATCATGATATATCTTCACCCCTGAATTCAGAGTGCAGTTTTTCCCCAGCCTGGTATTATCTCCTATGTAGACATGGGGATAAATGGCGCATCCGTCTCCAATTATACAATTCTCTCCTATATAGGAATAAGGTCCGATATATACATCAGATCCTACTTCCGCCGTTACTTCAATAACTGCAGTGGCATGTATCCCCTTTTTCCGTGGCCTGGCCTGATCAACAAGGCGAAGCAGTGAAGCAAAAGCCTCATAAGCATTCTCTACCCTGATAAGCGTTGCCTTAATCGTCGCTGATGGCACAAAACTCTTGTTTACAAGTACAATTGACGAGCCTGTTAAATAAATATAGTGCTCATACTTTGGATTCGCAAGAAACGAAAGTGCTCCTTCATGCCCCTCTTCAATTTTGGCAACGGTATTAACTATGGTATCGGGATTCCCTTCAACCTCCCCTTTTAAGAAGCCGGCTATTGTTGCAGCTGTAAATTCCATGATATTTGCTGTTAATTATTTGCATTCTTTTGGATAACACAGAAAATATTTTGTTATTCTCTCTGAAATAAACCTGTGGTCAAACATATCAGAGACGCCTGATATATCAGCAGTCTGGCCATTTTTAAGCAGTATCTTTACCTCAGGGGCATCCTGTGCGAATGTCAGGTTGGAGATACTGTCAGTAAAGACATAATAATCACTCAGTCCCGGATCAACTCCCGCAAGCCTGACAGCCTTTTCAGCGAATTCCCTTACTCTTTCTTCAGGAAAAGCATCGTTTTGCAGCTCAATCGCAAGAAGATCTCTCCTGATAAGCCTTCCTGACAAATCAGACAGGACTTTGTCGGAATGATCGGCCCAGTATTTGGCAGAGACCAGTATATCATTATCATCAAGTCTCGAAAAATTCGTGGCAATCAGCCCGGGAGTAAACTTGCCTTCATGCTCCAGATCCGCATGGTCTATTTTATTGTAAAGGAAAAAACGGAGTGCAGGAGTGGCATAAAGGTCAATCCCTTCCCTGGCAAGCTCTTTTGCCCTCTTAAGAATCTTAACAAGAAGGCTCTC
>CAYQBZ010000197.1:0-6596 GCA_964415855.1 uncultured Rikenellaceae bacterium | reverse complement strand
GGCTGATGTTAAAAGATTTATCTATGCTGCAAGTTCTTCAACCTATGGTGACCACCCTGATTTGCCGAAGGAGGAAGACAAGATAGGTTCACCTCTCTCTCCATATGCTATTACAAAGTATGTAAATGAGTTATATGCATCGAATTTTTCTTCGACATATGGAATTGAAGTCATCGGATTGCGGTACTTTAATGTATTTGGTCGTCGTCAGGATCCGGATGGCGCATATGCAGCGGTGATTCCTAAATTTGTGAAGATGCTGATGAAGCACGAGGTGCCGGTAATTAATGGAGACGGTACCATTTCGCGCGACTTCACATACATAGATAATGTTGTTCAGGCGAACCATCTTGCCGCGGTTGCAACAAAAGCGGAGGCGATCAACCAGGTATATAATGTGGCACATGGTGAAAGGACTACACTTAATCAGCTGTACTTTCTTATAAGAGAAATAGCCGGCAGGTTTGACAAAGAAATTCTGTCCATCGAGCCGGTTTACGGACCTGGCAGGGCAGGGGATATCCGGCATTCACTGGCCTCAATAAAAAAGGCGGGAAAGCTTCTGGGATATTCGCCGGGATTAAATGTAAAGCAGGGTCTGGAAGAGGCGGTGAAATGGTTCTGGGATAATTTGTAACATTTGTTACAAATAAGTTATTAATTACTCTATCTCAGGCATTTAGATATTCTTTAAATGTGACTGACGTGGCGGAAGCGTATAAATTGGGAAGGCAAAAAGCAACCTTACTAATAATTAAATCGTCTTAGTTGCAGTCTGTTTTAACAAATATTAACTAAATTAGCATATATAGTGATTTAATATGATCAATAAACTAAAATACAGAACGATTCAGTTTTTCAGGAATCATTCACTACCCCGCTGGCTTGTTCTGATAATTGACATTTCTGCTGTATTTGTAACTTTTATATTTGCATATCTCCTCAGATATAATTTTGAGACTTATCCATTTATCTGGTCAGTGGCATTTTTTCAATCATTTATTGTCACTCTGGTATATATGGTCTTTATGTTGTTATTTAAATCATATTCAGGACTTATACGGCAGACCACGATAAAGGATACTTTCATAATAGCAGTAACAAACAGTGCTTCTATATCACTATTGTTTATACTTACTCTTTCCACCAGGGAATTCCATTTTCCTAAGTTGTTCGATATCTCCTTATCGATTTTAATGATCCATTACGGAGCAATTACTGTATTTCTTATTTTTTTCAGAATTTTCATAAAAATGTTTTATGTCTTTGTCTCAATCCCTAACAGTAAAAGAAAAAATGTACTTATCTATGGATCCGGAGAAACAGGGATAATCGTGAAAAGAGTTATTGAGAGTGATCCGAGTAGCGGATATCAGTTAAGAGGTTTTATTGATGACAACAGCAAATTACAAGGTAAAAAAGTTGATGGATATCCGGTATATTCTATGAGCATTTTGAGTAAGGACTTCATTGAAGCCACGGATATTGCGGTATTTATTTTCGCCATAAAAGATATTTCTGCAGCTAAGAAAAAGGAAGTCCTTGAGTCTGTTATCAATCTTGGCTTAGAGATACTTGATACTCCTTCTTTTGATCAGTGGCTTAACGGGCAGCTGCAGGTTAAACAACTTAGAAAAGTGCAATTTGAGGATTTGCTGGGGAGGGAGCCCATTTCCCTTGATCTTAGAAAAATTGCAGAAGGGCTTAAGGATAAGACAATCCTTGTTACAGGGGCTGCGGGTTCAATAGGATCAGAAATTGTCCGACAGTTAACCCGCTATAATTATAATAAACTTATTCTGGTTGACCAATCAGAGACTCCGTCATTCTATCTTGATAATGAGCTTAAGAATAAATTTCCGACATGCAGCTATAACTTAATCATTGGAGATGTTACAAATGAGTCGAAAATGGATCACATTTTTCGGAAATACCGTCCGGAAATAGTGTTCCATGCTGCAGCTTACAAACATGTGCCGATAATGGAGGATAATCCTCATGAGGCCTTTAGAGTTAATGTGGGGGGAACTAAGATCATCTCGGACATGGCAATTAAATACAGGACCGAGACATTTGTAATGATTTCATCAGATAAAGCAGTTAATCCCACAAATGTCATGGGTGCCACAAAAAAAGTCTGTGAACTGCTGGTACAGGCTCAGGCAAGGAGATCTGGTGTTTCAACAAGGTTTGTTACTACACGATTTGGAAATGTACTGGGATCTAATGGTTCAGTTATACCTATTTTCAAGAAGCAGATTGCCGAAGGGGGGCCGATAACCATTACAGATGCGGGAATAACCCGTTTTTTCATGACTATTCCAGAGGCATGTCAGCTGGTACTTGAAGCTGGATTTATGGGCAACGGAGGTGAGATATTTATATTTGATATGGGAAATCCTATTAAGATCCTGGATATTGCAGTTAAATTGATACATCTTTCAGGTCTGGAACCTTACAAGGATATTGAAATTAAATTCACAGGATTACGTCCGGGTGAAAAACTATTTGAAGAGCTCTTCTCTGATCAGGAAGAACAATTACCTACACACCATCCTAAAATAACGATCGCAAGGGTTGCTGAGGCTGACTATGAATGTATTATTTCTAAAATTAATGAACTATTAATTAATATTTACGAAAAATCGGGTGTTGAAGTTATCAACGCCATGAAGGAGATTGTACCTGGTTATACAAGTAAATATATAGTATCTTTGGAAACCTAATTAATAAATGATTGAATCTGTCTAAATTTCCTTTCTCATTTGTAGTAAGATTCTGTTTTGTTTAACATGCAATATTGTTTTTTATGTGAGATTTTTAGATTTGATATGATGCCAGAGAGCACAAATCAGAAATTACTTGCATAATCAGTTGAATGAGCACCAGCTTAATCAGTAAAATACTTAACTGAGGCCCTTAATCGCTTTCATAAATTTGTTTTCACAGAAATTGATATCGTTCCTTACCAAGATAATTTGATCATTAGAATACATCAATATACTATTGCATTCTTTTTACTGGATGTATGCATGGAGGCTGTGATCAACTGGTAACTAATCCATATGCATAATCAAATATGATTACCAGGTTTAAGTAGTTGATCCTTAATAATTATTAACAATCTGATTGTTAATAACTTATGTTCTTTGAAGTATTGTTTTTTGCTTAGATTTTGATTAAATTTGATCAAAACCCTGCAAATCATGTTAAAGAAATTACCCGTACAACCACAGTTAGAGATGTTTAAAACTGTACTTGCCAGTTTCATTAACCCTCAGCATGAACTTTGTTTATTGGCGAAGGAAATTGACTGGGATTATCTGGAAAAGGAGTTTGCTCCGCTGTACGGCGAAGTGGGTGGACCGTCCATTCCCATCAGAACAATAGTAGGGCTTTTACTTCTCAAGCAAATATATAAACTTGGTGATGAGACTGTTATGGAGAGGTATATCGACAGTCCATATTGTCAGCACTTTTGTGGGGAGATTTACTTTCAATATAAATATCCGTTTGACCCAAGTGATTTTGTACATTTTCGCAAGCGTATTGGAGAAGATGGAATGAAGAAGATCTTCAAACAGAGTATAGATCTCTTTGACGAGGACTTTATCCGCAAAGAAGTAAAAGAGGTAAGGGTCGATACTACAGTCCAGGAGAAGAACATCACCTTCCCCACAGACAGGAAGCTTACGGAGAAAGTGATAGAACATTGTAAAAGGATTGCAAAGAAAGAAGATATAAAGCTAAAACGGACCTATACATTTGAAATCCGGAAATTAAAGCAACAGCTTCGGTTTGCAAGGAAACCAAAGAACATGAAGAAACACATCAAGGCTCAGAAGAAGCTTCACAGGATCGCATTCAAGATTTATCAGGATCTGGTTAATCAACTTAACCCGATACCGAAGACATACATGGAAGAATTTGATGTTTTATACAGAGTGCTGACACAGCGGAGAGATGACAAGAATAAGGTATACAGCATACATGAGCCTGAAGTACTTTGTATATCCAAAGGGAAAGAGCATAAACAGTACGAGTTTGGGAACAAGAGCTCATTCGCATATACCAGGGGATCAGGAATTATTGTTGGAGCAATGGCTATTGAAGGAAATGCATACGATGGACATACATTGGAACCGCAACTGGAACAGGTAAAAGAATTTACAGGAGGTAAAATCAAGAAAGCGATCGTTGACAAGGGATATAAAGTAAAAGGAGGAATACCGGGAGTGGATATAGTAATGCCGAAAAATCTTAAAGGAGAAAGTTACTACCTGAAAAAGAAACGAGAAGAACGATGCCGGTCAAGGGCTGGAATAGAGGGACTTATATCACACCTGAAATACGATCACAGGATGATAAGAAATTACCTCAGTGGTACTGCAGGTGACAAAATCAACACATTATTGGCAGCTACAGCATATAATATGAGGAAGTGGATGAGGTTAAAGAAGGAAGAAATACTCAACTTAATTTTTCGCTGGTTTTTCCAGAGACATATTTTGCCTTCAGTAAATATTCAACTCTAATGAAGTAATGAAAAACACGTATTAATAAGGATCAACTAATATACTAAATCTAACCTGTTAGCGATTATTGTAAATGTATATCTGATACAGAAGCTTTCTTGCAAAAGTTATCAGGATGATGCAGTGTCGTTAGGATTTAGGTTAATATACCATTATTCTGAACTGTTAGAAATCATAACAAATATTGAATACTGTATATAAAAGAAAAAGAGATGATGAGAAAGAGCTGTGGGTTTATTACAAATATTGCACCTTTATATGTCAAACCACTGTGGCTCAAACTGACAGAATCTTTGAATGTTGATTATGTTTTTTTTTCTTCAAGGATGGGTTTTGCAGATATCAAAACCATCGATATTAACGAATCAAAATCCATCAATAGTAATGCAATATTTACCTGGTTCTTTATTAGGAATATATATTTAAAACAAATTCTGTTTTATCAGATTGGGGCAACATATAGATGTATGAAAACGGATTATGATGCTTACATTATTAATGGAGAGGCACAGTGTATATCTAATTGGTTCTCAGCCATTATTTGCCGAATCAGAAACAAACCGGTTTTGTTTTGGGGGCATGGAATAAAAGGAAACGAAAATAGGATTAAAAAAGCTGTCAGAATACTATTTTACAAATTAGCAGATTATCATCTGATCTATGGAAACAGGTCGCGAGTATTAATGATTAAATCAGGATTTGATCCTGATAGAATATATACTGTTTATAATTCATTGGATTTTGAGCTTCATAGAGAATTATACGCTTCCCGGAACCTTAATGATCAGAAAAACACAATTAAGGAACTGTTTCCCAATAATAGTATGAGGCCAATCGTTATTTTCATTGGAAGATTAACCAGGCAGAAGAAAATATCATATTTATTAGAAGCTATCAGTTTATGTAAAAATAAAGGAATAATTATTAATTGCCTGATCATCGGGGGAGGAAGTGACTCAGAATATCTGATTGAGTTATCAAATTCGTTAGATATTAATGAACTGGTATGCTTTTTCGGCCCTTGCTATGATGAAAGAATAAATGCCAAAATGATAATGATGGCTGATTGTTGTGTCTCACCTGGAAATGTAGGACTGACAGCAATCCACAGTTTATCCCTTGGAACCCCTGTGATTACGCATGATAACCTAAATAACCAGGGCCCGGAAGTAGAAGCAATAATCGAAAATGAAACAGGATTGTTTTTTGAGGAGAACAATGTTAATAGCTTGTCTGTAGCAATTGAGAATCTAATATTTAATCTCAGGAAATCTTCAATGGAATCGCATTGTCTGAAACAAATAAGTGAATATTGGAACCAAGTAAAGCAGGCTGCAGTTTTTGATGAAGTTGTAATTAAAGCCATTAATGAGAATAGTTAGAAAATATGTTCGCATAAACAATTGAATCGTTTTGTGGATTATTCTGTCATTTCATATAAGTTCTGTCTGTTTCCCCGCTTTTAACATTGTACAGGTACTGTTTATGTTCATAATACACTAACTTTCAATTGTTTCTTTGATATGATTAATATTTCTTTTTCATGGGATGATGGTGCTATTGAAGATCTTAAACTTATGGATCTTTCATTAAAATACAGTATGCCCGGAATCTTTTTTATCCCTGCTGCTAATATTGAGAGAAGAGTAATAGCCAGAGAAGAAATAATGGAACTGGCTAAGAATAATTTTGAAATCGGAGCTCATACATATTCACATGCGTATCTTACACGTTTGCCATTAGAAAGTGTTGATGCAGAGCTTAGAAATGGGAAAAGTTATCTTGAACAAATACTTGGAACTGAAGTGCCACATTTTTGTTTTCCAGGTGGCAAGTATAATTCAGACATTGTTGAAGTAACAAAAAAATATTATATATCAGCCAGAACCGCTGATACAGGAGCAATAGTGAAGAGTAATACGTTTTTAATAAAGCCAACGTTTCATTATTATGACCGAGGTAAAAAATCACTTATTTATAATAGCACAAAAAATCTGTCTCCCATTTTTAGACTGACTTTGAAAAAAATACTTATAGCAGATGGTGCGACAGGTTCTCAAC
>CAYQBZ010000196.1:0-6604 GCA_964415855.1 uncultured Rikenellaceae bacterium | reverse complement strand
CGGAAGGACATTTAGTCTAGTGCACCGCAACTTCTGGCCAAACATGGGATGGGTAGCTGTATTTGTTATCATATTGATTGTCATCTCAGTAATCCTTTCAGCAATAATCCTGCTGCCGTTCAGCGGAAGTTTTCTCAAGGCAATTATTAATCCAAAGGAGGCAACTGAACTATTAGACATGGCAACCAATCCTTTAGTTATAATTCTGTCGGCTGTGGTCAATGCCCTCACTATGCCTTTGATGCCCATTTTTGCATGCATACTCTATTTCAACGGCAGAGCTGCTGAAAATGAAACTCTCACAGTTAACAATGAAATACCTGATAATAACCAGGTCAGAGTAGAGGATCTTTATTCAAAGCCATATTCAGACGATCACCCGGACAATCCGGAGAAGTAATGACTGAGGGACTGAGAGACTTGGAGACGTAGGGACGGAGTGAGTGAATAAGCGGTATTGCCCGGATACTTACAGGTCATTCTCTCCCTTTAGGTAGCCGAAATTTGCCAGAATTCCTCCGTCAACATACAATATATGGCCATTTACAAAGTCGCTGGCTTTTGAAGCAAGAAAAAGTGCCGCATTAGCAACATCTTCAGGCTCACCCCATCTGCCAGCCGGTGTACGTGTCATAACAAGGTCATTGAACGGGTGACCGTTTTCCCTGATAGGGGCTGTCTGGGAAGTGGCAATATACCCCGGACCGATACCATTGATCTGGATGTTGTACTTTGCCCATTCACAGGTCATGTTTTGTGTAAGAAGTTTCAGTCCTCCCTTTGCTGATGCATAGGCAGATACTGTATTTCTCCCGTATACGCTCATCATTGAGCACATATTTATGATTTTGCCGCTTCTTTTCCTGATCATACCCGGAGCAATCCTTTTTGAGACAATCAGGGGAGCCACAAGGTCCACATCTATAACCTGTTTATAATCTGATATTGCCATCTCAAGGATGGGTATTCTTTTTATTATCCCTGCGTTGTTCACAAGGATATCCACTGACCCAATGTTCCTTTCGATCCCGGAAATTCCACTTTCAACATCCTTCTCGTCGGTTACATCGAATTTAAGAGTATAAACATCAAGACCTTCCTTCCTGTAGCTCTCCCTGCATACTCCCAGCTTATCATCCTGGAGGTCATTTACACAAACCTTTGCACCGGCTTTCCCGAGCAGGAGCCCTACTGCCAGACCTATTCCATGGGTACCTCCGGTTACCAGCGCAACCTTTCCTGTAAGATCAAATAATTCTTTCATATTGATATAATAACTTCTGAAATCTAGTCTTCTCCGTGGTTATCTGTGCTCCCCTTAACTTTATTTTAATGTATCCGGTTGCCGTACATCCATATCACTATAATCGAGGTTCTCCCCTGCCATGCCCCATATAAATGTATAATTGGAGGTGCCTGCTGCGCTGTGAATACTCCATGAAGGAGAAAGAACCGCCTGTTCATTGGTCATCCAGAGGTGTCTTGTCTCATCCGGATCTCCCATGAAGTGGCATACGGCCTGTTTCTCCGGCACATCAAAGTAGAAATATGCCTCCATTCTCCTGGCATGAGTATGAACCGGCATAGTATTCCATACACTGCCTGTTTTAAGTTCTGTCATGCCCATCTGCAACTGGCATGTCTCCACAACGCTGTTGACCAGTAATTTGTTAATCTGTCTGTGATTAGATGATTCGATATTCCCCAATACAACAACCTCTGCATCAGCAAGAGTTACCAGCTTCACGGGATAAGCATGATGAGCCGGTGCAGAGTTGATATAGAGTTTAGCCGGTTTGCCGGGATCAGCGGAGCGAAAAACCACATCATTTGTACCTCGTCCAAGGTAGAGTGCTTCCTTGTAACCAAGATTGTAGGTTTTGCCGCCTGCATCAATCTGCGCCTTACCTCCGATATTGATTATTCCCATTTCGCGCCTTTCAAGGAATTGCCCGGCTTTAAGTTCATCCGTTGCCTCAAGCTTCAACGATCCTTTGACCGGCATTGCACCTCCTACTATATACCTGTCGTACATCGAATATACAAGCATTATTTCATCAGCAATGAATATCTTCTCAATAAGAAATTCTTTCCTCAGTTTTTCCGTACCGTAAGTCCTGAAATCATAAGGATGAGCTGCATACCTAAGTTCTGTTTTCATATAATCATGATTAGTTTCATTTGCCATGTAAGGTATGGCGACGCGTGTCCTATTTAATTAATCCCTTATCGATAAGCCTGCTTATCTCCGTTCCTGCCAGGAGAAATCCTCCAACGCCATAAACCTCTGTCATATCTCTCGTAACAGCCTTGGGATCAGCACCAATTGGCTGAATAAATCCTACCTTCCCATCTGGCCAGACTGAAGTAACCATCGATTTCCAGCCTTTAAGCACAGACGGCAGATAAGTATCCTTATCAAGATAACCATTATTAATTCCCCACGCAAATCCAAACACAAAAAATGCTGTTGCACTCATTTCAGGATTGGGATAGCTTTGCGGATCGAGAAGACTGGCATGCCAGAATCCGTCAGGAGACTGTAAGGCCACCAATTTCGCTGCCATCTCCTTATATATTGTAATAAAATAATCCCTGTGGTCATATTTTGCTGGAAGTTCCCTTATTATTACCGGTAATCCTGCAAATACCCATCCATTGCCACGTCCCCAGAAGACTTTCTGCCCATTGGCTTCGGTTCTTGTAAAATAATTTGAATCCCTGAAATAGAGATCTTCGTCCTTGTCGTACAGGTAATCTGTCGTTGCCTTATATTCCCGGTACATAAAATCAAAGTATTTCTTCTTACCGGTAACATTTCCCATTTTGGCCCAGACTGTCGGTCCCATGAAAAGAGCATCACACCACGACCATCGCTGTGATGACCAGTAGTCCTTTGTGTTTATAAACTTAAGGTCGCCGGTGGCAGGATCCTTAAGTATCTGGTCAAGGTATGCCCGCATAGGTTTTATCATGTTCTTGTCTTTGTACTTCCTGTAAAGTTCAATATACATCTGTCCTATACAATAATCATCTGCATGATACCTGCGCAAAGGATTTTCGTGAATATAATATGTCCACGAGGTTTTATCGGCAATTTCCCTCAGCCAGTCATAATAATATTCATCGTCAGCTATACCTGCCCATTCAACCATCCCTGCATAGAGGGCAGCATTTGTCCAGTCAGCCGGAGGGTGAGTAAGCGGGGTTCTTAACTGCCAGTCGGCGACTGCTTTAAGCACATTAAGCACATCTTTCTTATCTAGGGCTGTATTAAAGGAAGAAGAAAGATTTTGCTGGGAATAAGCTCTCCACGATAGCATTAATAGGAGAAGCAACGGCGCTAATTTGAAATACTTCATTTTTGAATATATAAACGGTTTTGTTATTTTAGTCTTTTAAAAGCTAACTGTTTTCTATCAGACGAAATGCAAACTTAACATTTTATATTTGTACACGAAAATGTCATTATGAAGGTCAGATTGAAATTTTTAACATATTTTGTATTATTTTATTTCAGGTAATTAATACTTTCGTGAACGTTAACGTAAATATACGATATACTTTTTAATTGCAACCAAAACAAATTAAAAAAGATATGAAGCCATTCATCAGTGATGATTTTATTTTAAGCAACAAAACTGCCGGACGCCTTTACCATAAATATGCTGAGAACCAACCTATAATTGATTTTCATTGTCACCTCTCTCCCGCCATGATAGCCGGGAATCGACAGTTCAATAATCTAACCGAGGCCTGGCTGGAAGGTGATCATTACAAATGGCGCGCAATGAGGTCAAACGGTGTTAATGAAAAGTATTGCACGGGATCCGCTTCGGCTGAGGAGAAGTTTGAAAAATGGGCTGAAACGGTTCCTGCAACAATAGGAAATCCGTTATACCACTGGACCCATCTGGAGCTGGCAAGGTATTTCAATATAACCGAGCTGTTATCACCTTCATCAGCTTCAAGCATATATGAACGGGCATCTGCCATGTTACTTACCACTGAATTCAGCACAAGGTCAATGATCAGGAGAATGAAAGCGGAGGTGATCTGTACCACCGATGATCCCACGGATTCACTTGAGCATCATAAGAAGCTGCTGGGATCTTTTGAGGCGAATGTTCTGCCCACTTTTCGTCCTGATAACATTGTTAAGACAGAAGATCCCAGAAAGTTCGCCGACTATATTAAGAAACTTGAGCAGGTTTGCGAAACAGAGATAAAGGATTTTGATACTTTGATTGATGCACTGGACAGCAGGCATAAGTACTTTCATGAAACGGGAGGTCGCCTGTCGGATCACGGACTTGACCGGTTCTATTATGCTTCATATACAGGCTCTGAAATTGATAAGATCTTAAACAAGCTGAGAAAAGGTGTAAATATTTCAGCTGAAGAAGCTGAAAAATATAAGACTGCTGCCATGCTCGAGCTTTGCAAAATGAATCATAAAAGAGAGTGGACCCAGCAGTTTCATGTCGGAGCACTGAGAAACAACAATGCGCGCATGTTCAGACAAATGGGTCCGGATACTGGTTGGGACTCAATAGGTATCTCCCAGGATGCAAATAAAATATCACAATTTTTAAGTGCCCTCGACGACACTGATCAACTTTCCAGGACCATTCTTTATAATCTTAATCCAGCCGATAATGAGATGATGATTACAATGGCAGGTAACTTTAACGACGGTACGTCGGCTGCGAAAGTGCAGTATGGTGCTGCCTGGTGGTTTCTCGATCAGAAGAACGGGATGGAGAAGCATCTGAAAGATCTTTCGTCCCTTTGGTTACTACGGAGATTTGTGGGCATGGTTACAGACTCAAGAAGCTTTCTCTCCTACCCCAGGCATGAATATTTCAGACGGTTGTTGTGTAATTATATAGGCGAGGAGGTTGAAAAAGGTCATATCCCGGATGAAGATGAACTGCTGAAACCTTTAATTGAAGGAATTTGTTACAGGAATGCCAGTGAGTATTTTGGATTCAAAAAATAACATGCCGGGCAAGATCTTTTATATTGGAGACTAATATTATCAACTTATTACATATCATATGGACGAATTAAAACTGAAAGATAAGGTGGCTGTAATAACCGGCGGTGGCGGGATCATATGTTCAACAATGGCCAGATCGCTTGCTACGCATGGAGTAAAGACGGTAATACTGGATCTGATAAAAGAAGCTGCCGTAAATGTGGCTAAAGAGATCGAGAAGGAATCTGGCGTACCATCACTGGCTGTATCGGCCAGCGTTCTTGATAAAGTTACGCTGAAAGCAGCAAAAAAGGAGATCAATGGGAAATTCGGTACGATAGACATTTTGGTGAACGGAGCTGGCGGCAATTCCCCTGCTGCTACAACCAAAGTCGAAAAGATGGAGGGAAATGAATCCGAGAATCCGGATGATACTTTCTTCGGGCTTCAGGAAGAAGGATTCGACAAAGTGTTTGATCTTAATTTTAAGGGAACACTCCTCCCGACTATGGTATTCGCCAATGATATGGTAAAGAAAAAGGAAGGGGTTATTATAAATATATCCTCCATGAACTCTTTCAGGCCTCTTACAAAAATTGCAGCCTATTCGGCAGCGAAAGCGGCAGTTAACAATTTCACCCAATGGCTTGCGGTTCATTTCTCCAGGACAGGGATAAGGGTAAACGCTATAGCTCCCGGATTCTTGCTCACTAACCAGAACAGGTTCCTGCTTATTGATGAAAAAACCGGAGATCTTACAGCGAGGGGGAAGAAGATCATTAATGGCACACCAATGGAACGCTATTGTTTGCCTGAAGAGCTGACCGGCACACTCATTTACCTGGCATCAGACCTGTCAAAGTTTGTAACAGGCGTTGTGATACCGGTAGACGGAGGATTCAGCGCATATTCGGGAGTATGAATAGTGTGCCACACGCCTTCACTCCCTTCTTCATTCCATTAAGGAGGACAAAGAAAGCTTCAGCGGGTGAAGGTGCCTTGTGGCGGGAAATAAATATTTGAAAATAAAACATTATATACGGCAAGTTGTTTAAATATTAAAGATAATGGCTAAAAATATTATTGTTGCCCAGTCGGGCGGACCATCCCCGGTTATCAACAGTTCCCTGAGGGGTATAATTGAGACCTGCAGGATGTTCCCGGATAAATTCGGAAAAATTTACGGAGGCTGGCATGGTATTGAGGGAGTCCTTTATGAGGAACTCCTGGATCTTTCAGCACAGAAAGAGGAGGAGATCGCGTTATTAAGAAATACACCAGCAGCTGGCAGTATTGGCACCTGCCGCTATAAGCTCAAGGACAGGCAACAAAAAGATTTTCAGCGGATCATCGATGTCTTTAAGGCTCATGATATCGGCTATTTTTTCTACATCGGAGGTAATGACTCACAGCATACTGCCTTTAAGGTAAGTGAACTGGCTAAAACAAAAGGACTTGACCTGATCGCCGTAGGAGTGCCAAAGACAATTGATAATGATGTGGGGGATAATGAATTCAGGCTCATTGATCATACACCTGGCTACGGAAGTGTGGCGAGGTACTGGTCACATATTGTACAGAACGCGAATGAAGAGAACATGGGCTCCTCCCCGGCTGATCCTG
>CAYQBZ010000195.1:0-6609 GCA_964415855.1 uncultured Rikenellaceae bacterium | reverse complement strand
CGCTCCGGGTACAGAAAAAGAATGAGAGTGAGAGCGAGTGTTCTCGCTTTCACAATTTTAATTTTTAGTTTCAACCACAGCATACTTTGAAAGCTTCCAGAACTGGTACGGATCTTTAATCTCGATATAAGCAATCTTATTTTCTTTATCAGGGATCAACTCATATGAGCTGGCAGGGTGATCAGTTATCAGCTTGACAATTTTAGAATTAACAGGTATCTTTAATGTCTCCGTGATGTTGACCTGGGCAAATAAAGTATCCACAAAATCTTTAACCAGCGATTCCTTTTTACCTATACCCAGAAATCCTCCATCCTTTATTACAAGTCCTTTTTCTTTCAGCTCTCTGAAGGTTCCGGAAACAAGAAAAGCCCTGTTCATGCTGTTGATTTGCTGACTAATTTCCTCATCCTTTTTTAAAATGGTAACCTGCATATCTGCCATCCTTACATTTAGTTCTTCTATCTCAAAATCTTTTTTAGCCAGGGCTGATTTCAATTCATTAATTTCATTCTCACGTGTAATCATCATTTCTTCAAGTTCTGCAATTTTATCCTGCAGTATTTTCAATGAACCTCCGGATTTTATTAATTGTGCATTAAGTGAAGCGATTTTTGTTTTGTTCTGATCCAGAAGTGTATTTATATACTCTATATCCCTAAGAACCTGTTGCTTTCTCTCCTCTGTAAACTCCCGGTCCGATGATTTTAGTTTTATTATTTGCTGCTGATCTTTTACAACGCTAAGGTCTTTCTCAATCTGGTCAAAAGTCGTGACCCACTCGTTTATAACTGAATCCCGGTGGGTCAATTGCTCAGAAAATTTTTGGCTCTGATTTTCTAGCATAGAGACCTGTTTCTCTTTTTCACTCTTTATAAGTGAATTACCATAAATACCAGCAGCTGCCAGCAAAATAATTGCAATGACAGATGTCGCTATAATACCAGTTGCCAGTCCTTCTTTATTTGCCTGTCTCTGATCTTTCAAGATAATATCATTTTCAGTAATCCCGGTACCTTTTTTCACATTTTTATTATCAGGATTTTCGTTCATGTTGTTTTTCATATTATTTCCTCAATTAATTAATTATAGTGTTACTTTATCTTTAATTATGTTGTGACATAAATGTCGATATGATCCATTCAGCCAATTCAATTTACAATTGATCCGCTAGACAATCAGTTATACAAAATCAAATTTTATACCCTTATTACAATATGACAGACATCTCTTACAGTGAACTAGTTACAGATACTGTTGATAATTCTGTTATGTTCAAATTGGGAATGCCGCTCCCACTTTGACAAAAATGACAAGGAGATTTAATCAGAAAAGCATTATCGGAACCTAATCTGTATTCTTTTTTAATATACGGTAAATAGTTGAAATACCTATATCAAGGTTCTCAGCCGTAAGCTTAACATCGTTATTGTATTTCTTCAGAGCAGCTTTTATAATCTTAAGCTGGTATTCCTTTAACGTCAGGTTATCAGTTATGGCATCAGACATTGTATCACTAAAATCGATCATAATGTCTGCAGGCTCAATTTCATCCTTTTCCGACAAAGTAACTGCAAGCTCTATAATTGATTTCAGTTCCCGCACATTTCCGGGGAAATTATAGCCCATTAGCTTCTTTTGTGATGATGCAGATAACCTTTTTATTATGATATTATTCGCAGTGCAGAACCTTTCAATGAAATGGTGAGCAAGTATCAGTATGTCATTCCCCCTTTCACGCAAGGGAGGTAATTCAATTGGCAGGCCTAAGAGCCTGTAATACAAATCTCCTCTGAACGTACCATTTTTGACTTCCTGTTTAAGGTTCTTATTGGTTGCAACAACTACGCGGCAGTCAGTTTTCACGGAATTGTTACTGCCTATTCTTACTATCTCTTTCTCCTGCAGTACTCTTAAAAGTTTTGCCTGCAGAGCCAGATCCATTTCACCTATCTCATCCAGGAAAATAGTACCACCATTAGCTTCCTCAAAGCGACCAATACGCCTGGCTGAGGCTCCGGTGAATGCTCCTTTTTCATGCCCAAATAACTCACTTTCAATTAGTCCGGAAGGAATCGCTGCTATGTTGACAGTTACAAAAGATTTATCTTTACGCTTTGAATTATAATGAATTGCTTTTGCCACCAGCTCCTTTCCTGTGCCGGTTTCTCCCGAAATAACCACAGTGATGTTCGTGGTCAATGCCTTTTCAATCAGGTCATAGACACACTTAATAGCCGGACTTTCACCAATTAGTGTCTTACTGAAACTATATTTCTTTTGAATTTCCTTTCGCAGTGTCGAAATCTCTTTCTTCAGGCCAAGACCATCCTTAATATTTTTTACAGTGTTAAGAAGCCGGTCACGGATATCGTCAGATTTGGTTATATAGTCATAAGCTCCCAGTTTCAGAAGGTCTACAACAACATTGATATCTTCCTGTTCTGATATCAGGATGACCTGGATATCAGTACCTTCTGCCATGATCCTTTTAATCACGTCCAGTCCGGTCATATCAGGCAACCTGTAATCGAGTGTTACAATATCAGGAGTTTCACAAAGAGAATTAAGTAAATCGCTGCCATTCAGGAAACTTTTTACCTCGTTATCAGGATCCATGGAAAGAGTATGAACTAATAGCCTGTTGTACCATTCACTGTCTTCAACAACAAATATTTTAAAAGGTTTTGCAGACATCTCCAGTTAATTACAGTTATTAGCAATTTCGGGTATATACGCAAGCAACAAATAAATGGCTGCATTTGCGAGAACTTCAGGTGATATTATTTATTTGGTCCCGAATTAGTTTCTGTACAGCATTAAATTCCGATAAAGATTGAATTGTCAGTTTTTCAACAAGTCCTGTATCCCACTCGCTTCTGTTACTTTTTTCAATCTTCCTTAACAAATTACATAGATCTGATGCACCAATATGACGACAGGGAGGTATTAGTTTATGAGCCAGTTCAACCACAGAACCACTCTCTCCTGATAAAGCAGCATTTTGCATTTTATTCAGTCCCTTTCGTGTTGTATCTATAAAGGAGACCAGCATCTGTTTAACAAATTTTTCGTCACCACCTGAAATATGATAAAGATTATGTAACTTAATTTTTTCAGATAATGAACTGATATTTTGTCTCTTAATGACATTGTGATTGTCTCCTGCCGGAGAATAACCTTTCATGACAGATAGAATGACTGTCAATAGCTTCTCTTCAGTAAATGGTTTGGACAGAAACGCATTCATACCTGCATTCCTGTATTCCTGCCAATGCTCAGTAACAGGAGCAGCCGAAGTACATATTACCGGCATTTCCGGTTTGCCAATATTCATCTCTTCACGTATAACCCTGGTTGTTCTGAGACCGTCCATTCCGGGCATTCTGATATCCATAAACATAAGATTGTAATGGGCTGTTTTTAACATGCCAAGAGCATCCATCCCGCTTGAAGCCTCACTGTATTCAATTTTCCATCTGTCAAATATAGTTTTGAAAAGAAGGCGATTATATTCCTCATCATCAACAATCAGAATTTTCAGATCTCTTATCGCTTCAGGGATAAGAAGTGGCTCGTCCATATCAATTTCAACATCCTTCTGCTCACCAGCCAGATATGGTAAATGACATGATATCCTTGTACCCTGGTTTTTACTGCTCTTTATGTCGATGGTGCCATTATGAAGTTCTACCAGCTTCTTGACAATTGATAATCCCAAGCCGGTACCTCCATATTTTCGGGTGGTACTCATCTCTGCCTGAGTAAAATCCTCAAAGATGAAATTGATTTTATTCTCATCTATTCCAATTCCTGTATCAACACACTCTATAACCAGGTCGATCTTTTGGGAGTGCCTGTTAATACATTTAACTGCAAAATGGATTGTTCCGTCTTTAGTGAATTTTACAGAATTACTTACCAGATTTATTATAATTTGTTTCAGACGATAAGGATCACCCAATAGTATTGGAGGCGTATCTGTACCAATTGAATACCCTAATTTGTTGTTATCCCTGCTGGCTTGTTTTTCAAAAAGTGCATAAACATCTTCAAGGATTTGTCTGATACTGTAATTTGTCTGTTCCAATACCATATTTTCATCCTGTAGTTTGGAAAAATCAAGAACATCCTGAATAATATTTATTAAGTGATCGGATGATGATTTAATTACCTTCAATGTCCTGACAGTGCTTTCATCATACTTCTGGTGTAGAAGCTGTTCCGTAAAACCTGAAATAGCAGTAACAGGTGTTCTTATTTCATGACTTATGTTGGCTATGAACAATTCCCTGGTTCTGGAAAGTTTTTCTGCCTCATCTTTGGAATTCTGAAGGGCATTCTGATAGTCTTGTGTTTTCCTTACAAACCGTATAATAAAAAACATTACCAATATTGTCAGAAGTGTACCAGAAACTGAGAACATGGCCAGCCAGATATAAGTCTTGTCAGCCAGTTTATGTGCTGCAACTGATTTAGCATTAATTTGTCCGGAGATCTCATCTTCTATTTTAGCAATCAAATCGTAAAATTGTTCCTTGATTTCAAAACCTGTGCTTGCCAGTTGTGATTCCCCTGTTATCAGGTTTTCTTTCATTTTCTTGTCCTCTTGTTCTATCTCCTGCAGATTGCTGATGAGTTCCTTTTCATCCAAACGGTTTTTCTTACCTCTGCTGAATATGCGTTTCAGGATACCGCCTTGCATATTCCTTGCATTATCTGCACTGTCTAGCTCGTCTGCTAATTGCTTCAGATAATCAGCCATCTTCTGATTGCTGTTCAGATATATGATCTTGTTCCAGATATCAATATTTTCCTCAATCAGCTTAGAGATTGTATCTGTCTGCTGTTGCAGTAATATATCATTTTTACACTCTGATCGTAACCTGTTAAGCAATGTATCAATATTTGTTATGACACTGTAATAGGGCTTTAAATCAACTGTATCATTGGTAAGTGTATAAATACGAATACTGTTCTGTGCTTTTTCCAGATCCATGGAAATTTCCCGGACTCTGATCAACTTCAATTCCGGGTTTTCATCAACATTAATTGAAGATACAATTGAAGAAAGGTTCCTGTATGAGAGATATCCGGTAGCTGATAACAGGGCGACAGCCAGTAACATTAAAAGTCCAATTTTAATCTGAATAGAGTTCTTTTTCATCAATATATGATATACTCTTAATAATATGTTTTACAAAGAATTACGAAGATGTAGATGAATGACTTTCCCGAATCTCAACTATTACAACGTGTATTAAAATGAAATATTTTTATCCTATCTCATTTTTTATCTCGCTCCTTTGATTTATGTACAAATTGTAAGGATTGATAATACTCAATGGGCTGGGGATCAATACTGAAATATTGACTTAACTGAAGATGGAAAGGGGAAGGATAAATAATATAGTAAAGCCAACAACTAATTGGATTTGAAAATCTGGCTATGAGAGAAAAGATCCGGAAGCACTTTTATCCTGATACTCCTGTATAGCTTTATTAATCTTTAATACAACGGACGGATCCGCCATTTGACTTATTACTGTTATTGAACCTGTAAACAGATCGACAGGAATTACAAGTTACCAGGAACCAGGCATTATTTACGTTATACTCCGTAGAACTCCACCAGTAGCCTGAATCACCCAATTTGTCCACAAAAATCCCTCCAAAATAGCGCTCTCCGCCGGGAAGTGCTGTGAAACCACTGCTGTTATTACTTTCCTGGCCGTAACCAATAGTCCCGGCTTCTGAAAATACAGTCCAGTTTGATGTGGCTGCCATGGATTTTGCTATGTAGTTTCCACTGCCTCCATAACCGAAACCATTAATAGTTAAATAATCCAATAATATTGTCCACTCATCAGCAGTGGCAACATGCCAGCCGGCGGGACACACACCACGATTGTCTGAAATAGCGAACCAGGTATATAACCTGCCATATTCAGGCACATTACTCTCACTATCCCCACATGCCCATTGATACTTGGGAGTTATTTTATCTGATATATCCAGTGTTGATGGTGTAGTGGTTTCGATTAAATCTCCATTTAAATACCTCGTTGTTTTAAGGTTTTCGGACAACCAGATCTGAGGGCCTATCTCTATCATCTGATAGTTGTTATTATCTCCGTCTGCGATGGGAATAAAATCGAATATTATCGTTTTATCTTGTGTGGGAATGTCAATTTTTGTATAACTGTATTCCCCTGATATTCCTGTATACTTTAATACATTCCCTGATGAATAGGCCATATATACAATGGACTGAGTCCCTTTTGTCTCTGATTTCGATGCGTCCTTATCAAATGCCTGATCAGAACTGAGTTTTTCTAAATATACATCTCCTGATGCACTCCCGATGCTTACTATTTTTCCTGAATTTTGATATGCACTACCCTTGATACTTATGAAATATGAACCTGCGGCTAATCCCGAAAGACGAAATGTTTGCGGGCCTTTATCAAGATAACTTCTGGTTTGAAACGCTACATTCCCGGTCATTTCAACAATTGAAATAAGCGCATTCCCAGGTTCCGGAGGATTTATCTCCAGGGTTGAATTATCAATCATAGGATTAGGGTAAATCTTAATATCTGATGATCT
>CAYQBZ010000194.1:0-6724 GCA_964415855.1 uncultured Rikenellaceae bacterium | reverse complement strand
TTTACGCCCCCCAGTGTTACAGTACTGCATATCGGAGTTCTTGTTCAGAACTATGTTAGTTTAAGGGGACCGACCGATTATACCAGGATCCCCGAAGCATTTATTAAAGCGCATGGTCCCGGCCCAATACAATTACAGGATCATGGGAATCCCGTAGCATACAGAAATATCTGGATTCGGGAACTGTAAACCACGATTTAACCTGAATATTGGCCAGAAACTATTTACTTTTACCTAAAATTATTAACTTTATAAATCATAAATAAATTAAATCTACCTGACAATGAAAGAAAATTCAAAAAACATCAGTCGCCGGTCGTTTATTGAAAGAACCGGTGCGGTTGCTGCAGGTTTGACTATACTTCCAAGTTCAGTTGTGAGCGGTCTGGGGCACAGGGCCCCAAGTGACAAGCTGAATGTTGCAGTTATCGGTATTGGGGGGATGGGAAACACAAACCTCAGAAATGTAAAAGCTACAGAAAATATTGTGGCACTTTGCGATGTCGACTGGGGTTATGCCAAAAAGGTGTTTCAGGCAAATCCGGAAGCAAAAGGTTACTGGGATTGGCGGAAAATGTATGATGAAATGGGAAAATCGATCGACGCTGTAATTGTGGCAACAGCCGACCATTCACATTGTGTTGCTGCTTCAAATGCAATTGCACTTGGCAAGCATGCCTATGTTCAGAAGCCTCTTACACATTCCGTATATGAATCCAGGTTACTGACCAAGCTTGCTGCCAAGTATAAAGTTGCCACTCAGATGGGTAACCAGGGTGCATCAGGAGAGGGAGTTAATCTTACAACCGAATGGATTCAGAACGGTGAGATCGGTGAGGTCAGGGAGGTGGAAGCCTTTACTGATCGACCGATATGGCCACAGGGACTTAATGTACCTCCGGGTGAATGGGTTCCCGATAACCTTAACTGGGATCTGTTTATCGGTCCGGCCAAGATGCGTCCCTATAACCACATCTACACTCCATGGAACTGGAGAGGCTGGTGGGATTTTGGAACAGGTGCTCTTGGTGATATGGCCTGCCATATTATGCATCCTATATTTAAAGGTCTGAGATTGCAGTATCCTATCAAAGCCCAGGGCAGTTCAACCCTATTGTTAACCGATTGTGCACCTAATGCGCAAATGGTTACATTGACATACCCTGAAAGACCTGCTCCAAGAGGATCAAAGGTCAAATATCCTGAGGTAAAAGTGACATGGTACGACGGTGGCCTGCAACCTCCCAAGCCTGCCGGATGGCCTGCAGGTAAGGATATGAATAATCAGGGTGGGGGAGTTCTCTTCCATGGTACCAAGGATACCCTTGTATGCGGCTGTTACGGACGTGACCCATGGCTGCTATCAGGCCGTGTTCCAAACGTTCCTAAAACAGAACGCAGGGTTGAAGGCGGAAAACATGAGCAGGATTGGGTGCGTGCATGTAAAGAGAGTCCGGAAAGCAGGGTTCCTTCTAAATCTGACTTTTCAGAGGCAGGACCATTTAACGAAATGGTTGTTATGGGAGTACTGGCAGTAAGACTGCAGGGGCTCAATAAGGAACTTGAGTGGAACGGAGAGAAAATGGAATTCACAAATATCGGGGATAATGATGAGGTAAGGCTTACAATTTCTGATAATTTCACAATCGTTGACGGTGATCCCAAGTTCGATCGTCCCAACCTGACAATTAATGCTAAAGAGTTCGCTTCTGAAATGGTTAAGCATACATACCGCCAGGGCTTTACTTTACCGGATATGCCTGCCTAGTATCTATGCAGTATATATCAGGCTGTACTATTAACAGGTTAAACTGTTTGTTAATTATCATATTACTTTTAATATTATGAAACGAGTAAACATTGTTTTATCATTTGTTCTTGTTATTGGACTGTTAACTTCATGCGGATCAGGAGGTAATGCTAAAAAAGAGGCATCGCAGGATGATGGTTTTGTCTCTATTTTTGATGGCAAGACAACCACAGGCTGGAGAGGTTATAATAAGCCTGCTTTCCCTGACCATGGATGGGAGGTGGTTGACGGTACTTTACATTGTATCGGTTCCGGTACAGGTGAAGCCGGTGACGGTGGTGATATTATCTATGACAGGAAGTTATCCAATTTTGAGCTTTCGCTCGAATGGAAAATTTCCGAAGGGGGCAACAGCGGAATATTTATCCTTGCCCAGGAAATCCCTGATGAACCAATCTATAAATCATCACCGGAATTTCAGATTCTTGATAATGAACGACATCCTGACGCCAAGTTAGGTGTAGACGGCAACCGTATGGCAGGTTCTTTATACGACCTTATTCCTGCCAGGCCCCAGAACACAAAGCCTGCCGGTGAATGGAACCAGGCCGGTATCTTATGCTATCAGGGGACTGTCGTTTTCAAATCAAACGGGGTAAATGTTGTTGAATTCCACCTTTGGACCGAAGACTGGAAAAAGATGGTGATGGAGTCCAAATTCAAGGATTGGGACTGGTTTCTCAACACAGCCAAAGAAGGATATATAGGGCTACAGGATCATGGTAATGATGTCTGGTTCAGGAATATTAAGCTAAAGGAACTTTAAAACAGTTACTGATGATAATAATAAAGGCCGGTTCCTGTGTGATCCGGCCTTTTTAATACAATCTGATCAGATAAATGAGCTGGCAGATAAAGTATGCCACTTAGCCTGCCAGTCCTGTCTCTTTTGCCACTGTCCTCATACCCATTATGCAGTCTGTGATCAGTTCATCAAGTGTCACACCAAGCATCTCAGCTCCCTTTTCAATGACGGACCGGTTGACTCCTGCAGCAAATTTCCTGTCATTCCATTTCTTTTTTACTGACCGTGCTTCCATATCCATAACACTTTTTGATGGTCTTACCAGGGCACTTGTGGCTACCAGTCCTGTTAATTCGTCAATCGCATATATCGTTTTCTCAAGAAGAGATACGGGCTCAACTTCTGATGCAAGACCCCATCCATGGCTTAGTACTGCCCGTATATATTCCTCGGGCCAACTGTTCTCCCTGAGAATCTTCTCAGTCATTATGCAGTGCTGGTCAGGGTACATCTCGTAATCCAGATCATGTACAAGACCTACTATCCCCCACTTATCCTCGTCTTCACCTGATTTCCTAGCCATATACCGCATGACGCCTTCAACTGCAAGGGCATGCTTTAACAGACTTTCGGATTTGTTATACTGTAGGAACAGATTATAAGCTGTATCACGTGTTGGCTGGACAGTAGTATCCATAATTTCAGCAATTTACAGTGGTTAGAACAGGATATTAATCCTATTGATGCATTATTACAGGTATTGTATGGTCCATTGTGGTTCCTCTGATATTCAGGTAGTATACCGCAGGGCTGAGTCTAAGACTAAGACCTTCAATACTTATCTCATTCTTGCCACGCATGAGGAACTTTTCAATTTCATAGATCTTTTCTCCGGATGCATTAATAAGTGAAATCATTATTATATCGGTATACTTTGAATCGATGAAAACAGTCAAATGATCAGTGAACGGGTTCGGAAAAACACTAAGTGTCTCAGTAATTTCCGTATTTTCAATATTGATCCGCACAGTGTCGTTCAGGAGGTAATCGTCGTTATTATTAACGCCATAAGTTGATATATCATAAATACCATATTTTGAAAGGTCAGCTTTTGTCCTGAATGATATTGTTGCAGAGTCTCCGTATGGCTTGATGGTTGTCGTAAAATATTCCAGTACCGGAAAGTTATTGTTGATAGAATAAGCCATAAAAAATCCGTCAACAGGGTCCTTTCCCAAATTAATGACCTTTGCAGTAACTGTCTCCTTCGCGTAACCATCATCCTTTTGGACCGGAGAGACTATCCGGGCAACCTGAATGTCTTTCTGAATATAGGTGACAGAGCTCGTTTTCGCAAAATCAATCATGTCGATCCAGGCACAATCTGATCCGCTTGATACAGACTGATCCTTTTTATATAGCCACTCCATCTTATTCAGTCCGGCAGATATAGCCACAACTTTTTCCGTCCATGGCACTTCTCCTGACTTCCTGAATACTTCAATATCGTTGAGCCTGAATGAAAAGAAGTCATAGTTGGCTTCTGACGATACTTTGTAAAAGAATTTCAGGGAGTCATCGGAAGAATAATAATTCCTGAGCATAAGTATGGTGGTTCCGTTATGTGAAATTGCACCCGATCTGGCAGAGATACTGCCTTCATATGAGCTTGTCTCTGTAATTGACCATGGTATTGCACTGTTATTCATCCAGGGAAAGATGTTGAAGGAAGCAGCTTCAAAGCTCTCCCTGACCCTTCCAACCCTGAAAGTAAAGTCCCTGTTCACCAGGTATGGAGTGCAATCAAGTATCGACGATACCGTTATATAGCTGCCCGATTGAACCGTTTCGGATAATTTCACCTTTATCGGAATTTCGGTTATCTCACCGAACTTTAAGACACCGGATTTTATGCTTGGGTCCAAAATGGTAATATCAGTCTGGGAACTGGATATGCTTAGCTGTCCTGATATATCACTGCTCCCCTGGTTATTGACCTTGAAAATAAGATTATATGTTTCTCCCGGGTCGGCAACAAAATTACCGTTTCCGAATTCCGTATCATCCATTATGCAACTTACTATCTGGAGTTCCGGCGCGTGAGCACAGATGTCAATAGTGTAGTGTTTTTCTGTGGTGAGATCTTTCAGCAGAAGATTGAAAGTAATGATACCATGGTCCGGTATGTTGCCCGACAAAGTAATACCGAAGCTATCCGTAAGCAGGAATTCCGACCCGGCAGCAAGTGTCCCGATAAACGCAGAATCGCTGTTTATGGTTATCCAGTCGGATAAGGATGTTATTTTCGCATAGACCCCGTTCGCATCTGTCAGTCCAAGATTACTTATTCTCATATCAAGGCTAAATGTCTCACCGAAGTCAGCCACTCCGTTGTTGTTTCCCTGGCTGTCATTTATGTAGGATGATGAGAGATTAACATATTCCCCGATGATATCGGAGAAGTAAACAGTCTTTATCAGAGGCACTTTGTTTTGTCCTGTTATCACTATCAGGCACGAATCGTCGGAAAGTCCCGGCATGTCAAGATAAGCTGATCCTGAGGGACTTGAATATGTGGCGTCCCATAATGTATCAAAATGAGAAACAGCAATATATGCGAATGGAGGAAGATTAAGCGAATACGATTTTATTCCGTTTGGGAGGGTATCAGGTAAAGCAATGTCAAATGAATCGGGTCGTCCAATAATGGGAATAACGCTGGGATCTCCCACCAGGTTATAGGTCTCCCAGTAGTACTTCTTTCTGGATGTCGTACTGGAACTTACCGCCAGGTTTCCGGCATAATAGATCTGACCCATAGTGAAATACCAGTCAGATGATGGTTCAGAGAAGGTATGAAACATCCGGTCATACGCCCCTAGTCCCGTTTCGGAATAGGCTGGTTCGGCTGAAATAGGCCCTGGTCCGACTGCCCACCAGAAATCCTCATCCCAGTATGAATCGTTGGAGCATCCTATGAAGCCTATAGCACCTTTATTAGCTGTAACAACCATCCTGTTACCAAATGAATTGGCTATGTTGAACTGGGCGGTCCTGCAGGCATTACTTATTACGAAGGGGTACTTGTCCCTGTTCCGGAACAGGGATGTATCCATATAGATCCCAAGGTGCAGCCAGCTATGGGCATCGCCGTGCCCTGAATAGTTGATAAAAGAGGTACCTCTGTTTATCAGAGTAAATATGGAATCCTTATTGGCAGCCAGGCTTACATCAGGGGGGTAGTAGAAATGATGTTCATCTATACCATTTTCTTCTGTGAGATAATTTGATACCAGGTATTTCAGCTGTCCGTTCATATAAAATGAATATCCGGCATCATACCCGGCTGTTGCAATGGCACTGTTATAAAACTTATTGGTGTCGGCATATGCAAATTTCTCGTATTGTATTAACTTGCTTACCACGGCTTTTAATTCAGTTGTATCCGCAACAGGTATCCTCCCAATATACATTTCAGGGATATAATCGCCTCCACCGTCAAACTCACCGTAATACATATCTGTAACATTGCCTGTTCCAAAATACGGCACCCTGGATACATTGCCAATAATCAGAAGGTATTCAGGGGGAGGATCAAACAGGGAGTAAGACTGGTATATTTTTGTCAGAGTATCTTTAAGCTCCATATAGGTTGTCCCGGCCCGATCTTCACCCATATAGAGCACCCGGAGTTTAAGGCCTTTCTGGGTTTTCCATCGTATGAAAGGCTCCAGCTGTTTTCTGAATGCCGTATCGGTTATGATGATCATTTTTACAGGCTGGTCGGAGTATCCCGGGATTACTTCTCCCGGATTGTAATTGAGTATTCCTTTATCAAGTGTTTCATTAAAAAGAGCCGACTCAGATAAAGAAGACTTTGCTATTGCCGCATCCCCGGATGAATAGGTAACCTCAATTTTCATCGAAGTTATGACCTCAATAATATTTGACCTGGGATTATATCTGACAGGGGATATATTAATATTAGCCAGCCTGGTTCCTCTTAACATGCCTAATGATTCAATCCATACAGTATCTGAAGGGATTATTCCACGCGTGGAATAAACTGATTTGTCCATCCGGAATTCAGGCTTTTCCGGTAAAATTGCTTTTGTTTCGCCTTCCTGAGCAGGAAAAAGCAGGCCATCTATATTATTTGCTGATGGCTT
>CAYQBZ010000193.1:0-6774 GCA_964415855.1 uncultured Rikenellaceae bacterium | reverse complement strand
TCAAAGCTACGGAATGTCTTATCATGATAGTTTATGTTATAGGTTATAGGTTATTGGTTATTGGTTATTTGTTATTGGTTATTGGTTAAGTTTTTAAGATCGGGCCTCCCCCTTTCCACTTTTTACTTTTTACTTTTTACTTTTGTCTTTTGTCTTTTCCCATATAAAGGGTAAATCTACGAAATGTACCTTAATCCTGATCCTCATAAAATAAAATTCACTTTTAAATTAAATATCTAATTCTTAAATTACACACCTGTATAGATACGGGTATTCTAAATAACACTATTCAGATCTATGACATCTGACATAGGGAAAAATATTGTTCATGAGAAGGTATCACCTGACTTTGAAAGGACCATTGCCTGGCTTGATGACCTTATGGTGGTGGTATGTGATTTCTCCTTTGGTCCGATGGAGGAACCGGATCCACCTCATTCACATCCCCATGAACAGATAACATTTGTGGCTGAAGGCGAATTAATGTTTTTCAAAGGCGACGACAAATACCATCTTGTGCAGGGAGATGTTATAACCATACCATCCGGTGTTCATCACTGTATCCAGACATTGAGCGAACATGTGAAGCTTGTCGACAGCTTTCACCCGGTAAGAAAAGATTTTATCAGATAAGGATTGTAAATCAATAAGTTTATCTTAGACACATTATTCGCAGTTCAATAATCATATTATAAAAGGATGTTACAGGTTTTGCTGCTCATATTTATAAAAGTATCATCCCCTGGAGTTTATGATAATACAGGAACCATGACGGTATTGCCAGACGACAGTGGAAAGGTTAATGTTATTACCCGGACATTTGACAAAGGTATAAAGGCTATGAGTTTCAAGGCGGTCCTGGTGGATGATGAAAACACAAAATGGTTCTTAACAGAGTCGGGGATCGTAAGTTTCGATAATAATAAATGGCAATTGCATAATAAGAACAGGAATATACCGGGGAAAAAACTGGGTAACTTTGCATTTGATTATTCGTCACCTGGCAGGAAAATGTGGCTTGGCTCAACAGAAGGAGTTATCGCAGCCTCTCTCCCTCCAGATAAAAAAGCCGGTATACAGAAATTTAGCACATCAAACTCAGATCTTATTAGTAATAATATTCTTGCTGTTACAGTCAGCAGGAATCCTGTGAAATGGTTCGGCACTGACAAAGGTGTTTCAGCGCTTAAAAATGAGACATGGCTGGTAAATTCTTACCAGCGTAAATACCGTGAAAGGATGTTCACTGAATTTCCGATAACTTCGATGGCAACGACTCCCTATGGCGACACCCTGTATGTAGGAACGGATGGCGCAGGTATTGCAAGGTTATACAGGAGTAATGTTGATGCTGTATCGGGAGCTTCTGAATATGCTCAGTGGGGTCCGATAAATATGCCATCAGACAATGTATACAGTATCTGCATCGCTCCCGATGGGACACAATGGTTTGGTACAGACATGGGAGCTGCGAGGCATACGGGTCAGAATACCCTCAGGAACTGGACAGAATTCAATACAAAAAACGGGCTTATTAACAATTTCGTCCAGGCTATTGCAATCGACAATAAAGGCAATATATGGTTTGGTACAAGAGGTGGAATATCCTGCTTTACCGGCTCTGAATGGAGTTCATACACTGCAGATGACGGGTTATTATGCAACAATATTTTGTGTATTGCAGTTGACAGGGATAATACAATATGGTTTGGGACCGAAACCGGGGTAATAAGTTACCATAATGAAGAATTTATTAATTATAAGTAGTAATAGAAGATTTAATCCAATTTAAAACATGAAACTATGAACAAAAAATTTGCTCTGATCGCGGTATTTCTTTCAGCTTGCCTTGTATCCATGGCACAAAACGTAGGATCATCACCTGAATATATTAAAGCATTGACTTCTGAATGGAAAGGCGAACGCTTTGCTGACGGCAGGCCTAAAGTATCTGATGCACTTCTGGAGAGATTAAAGAATATATCCATTGAAGAGGCATGGGGTGTATTGCGTAACAGGGGTTTTCAGAACCAGTTCGAGGGCGACTGGACCATCATTCATCCCGAAGAGGCTATGACAGGCAGGGTAGTCACAGCCCAGTATATGCCGTTACGTCCTGACCTTGACAAGCAGGTCAAGGAACAGGGAAGAATTGAGAACAGGGCACAGCAGGGAGGCACCAATTCCTGGCCAATTGACATCCTTGTAAACGGTGACGTATATGTAGCTGACGGATATGGAAAAATTGTGGATGGTACTCTTATAGGCGATAATCTTGGAAATTCAATTTACGCTAAATCTGAAAGAGGTGTCATATTTTACGGATCGGTACGCGACCAGGAGGGATTATCGGAGATCAAAGGCTTCAATGGCTGGATAAAAGGATCTGATCCTTCTTATATAATGCAGATGATGCTCACGTCGATCAATGCTCCTATCCGTGTTGGTCGCGCCACTGTACTACCCGGCGATGTTGTCCTTGCCAAGAAATATGGTGTCATCTTTATTCCTGCTTATCTTGTTGAAGATCTTGTTCTTACATCAGAGGTAACAGCACTTCGCGATGAGTTCGGACATCAGCGTCTCCGTGAAAAGAAATACCTTGCCGGACAGATCGACAGCAGGTGGACCGAGGAGATCAGGAATGATTTCCTGAACTGGCTCAAAAATTACCCGGGAAAGCTGCCTATGTCACGGGAGGAACTGGATAATTACCTGAAAGAAAGAAATTATTAGGGCTGTCGCAACTCAATTAATCAACCAATCATTTTGTCATGAAGAACATCATACAGCAAATTAAGGAACAGGAAAGAATTGTTGAAAACACAAAGGATGAATCGCACAACGCGGATACTGATAATACTGAAAATGATAAAAGCAGGCGCAGCTTCCTGAAAAAAGCTGCGCTGGGCGGTATAGCTCTGGGAGGCATGATGAACATGTCCATTGAAGATACAATAGCCCGGACCACCTCAAAGGTACAACGTGCATCAAGTCCTTCGGAACTGAAGATCACAGATATGCGCGTGGCTGTTATCAGGAACGTAGGACGTACACCTATCATTCGTATCGATACCAACCAGGGCATTTATGGTCTTGGTGAGGTGAGGGATGGCGCTGATGAAAGATATGCGCTCTTTCTGAAAAGCAGGATCCTCGGCCTCAATCCGTGTAACGTTGAAATGATATTTAAAATTATCAGGCAATATGGTTATCATGGCCGCCAGGGAGGCGGGGTATGTGCCGTTGAGATGGCACTCTGGGATCTCTGTGGTAAGGCATATGGCATTCCTGCATGGCAGCTTCTTGGGGGCAGGTATCGCGACAAGATAAGACTGTATGCTGATACTCCCGGAGCAAGGGATCCAAAAGCATTTGCAGAGACTATGAAAAGAAGGGTTGAGGAACAGGGCTTCACATGGCTTAAGATGGATCTTGGGATTCATGTTGTCGCAAATATCCCCGATGCACTAGTTAATACCAGATTCTGGGATGGCGCTACCGGGCAGTATGACCTGAGAGATTATATGGGTTATGGCAATACATTACATCCTTTTACACAGGTACAGATAACCGATAAAGGGCTGGCAGGGCTGGCAGAATATGTTGAACAGGTAAGGAATGCTATTGGGTACGAGATGCCCCTATGTGCTGATCACTTCGGACATTTTGATGTTAACAATGCGATCCGCTTTGGGAAGGCCATGGAAAAATATCGTCTTGCATGGCTGGAAGATATGGTTCCATGGTTCGATGTTGACAGGAACAAAATATTATCTGATGCTCTTGAAACACCTGTCCTCACCGGTGAAGATATCTATTGCCTGAGAGGTGGCTTCAAACCGCTCCTGGATGCAAGGGCTGTGGACATCATCCATCCTGACCTAGGAACTTCAGGAGGACTCCTGGAAACAAAAAGGATTGGCGATTATGCCGAGGAGTGCGGCATTGCAATGGCAATGCATATGGCAGGCTCCCCCGTATGCTTTATGGCTAACGTACATTGTGCTGCTGCAACCCAGAACTTCCTTGCGCTCGAACATCACTCGGTGGATGTGCCATGGTGGGGCAACCTGGTTAAAATGACCGGCAGTCAGCCTATGGTGACAAAAGGATTTGCCAATGTTCCGCTCGACGCCCCCGGGTTAGGGATCGAGCTGAACGAAGAGGAGATAAAAAAGCACATGGGAAGGGATTCCGGTGGCTATTTTGAACCAACACCCGACTGGGACGATAAACGATCGCATGACAGGCTATGGAGTTGATAATCAGTATAAGTGAGCAGATAATTTTAGTTAATATTGAAATGTCATAACATTACTGATGAGTGAGAAGAAACGATTTAACATCCAAAATCTAAAAGGGAGATCAGGTGATATAAGGGACTGGATGAAAAGTCATCATGTGCCGCCTGTGCTGGTTTTTTACCTGTTAGGCATAATATCGACCATCTGGTTTCTTGTGCGGGTGATCCCAAAACCAAGCCGGGCAGGGTATCCATGTATGAGGGTTGCTGCTCCCTTTATGTCGGGCTTTATACTGTACCTTATTGCAGTAGGAGGAATGGCCGGCCTTTCAAGAAAGAGGAAATGGCGATTCCTGAATGTAAGATATATCTCCGCATTACTGCTGACATTCGGGGTGATTGTCACTATGGCAATAACACCCTCTCAGAATACTTTATCATTTTTGCAGGACCAGCCGGCAAGGGAAGGACCCGATGATGACCCGAACCAACCCATTGGTGTTGCACTTGGAGTGAATCCCGGCAGGGTGGTATGGTCATGGAATCCGGATGCCACAAATGAGAATTGTGAAAGCAATTTCGAGACAAAGGACTGGTACTGGAAACCTGAAAATATGGATGAACATGTTGTGGGAAACATGTTTCGTGATGCTATTAGCAGTCTGTGCGGGAAAACCAGTGTCGCTGAATCATGGAAGATATTATTCAGTTATCACAATCTTAAGAAACATAATGAAAGCAGGAATTACTCTGAAGATGAAAAGATATTTATAAAGATCAACCAGGGTACTTCAAGATGGTTACTAAGCCAGGAAGAGAAAAACAACGGGTACTTCTATCCCACCTCGCTTGAACCCGGTGAACAGAGGATAAGGAGGAGCCTTGCACCGCTCGAGACAAATCCATATGTCGTCCTGGAGATATTAAGGGAACTTGTTAATGATCTGGGTATTAAGCAGTCAGATATATCTGTAGGAGATCCTATGTCTGATATATACGGGCATAATTTTGTAATATGGTCCAAGGAATTTCCGGGAGTGAAATATATCGACAAATTCTCGCCAATGAATGGAAGAACACTCATCCATCCCACATCGGAAGATCTCCTTTTCTATTCGGATAAGACCCAGAGCGACAAGCTTTATGATGTTATAGAAAACGCCGATTATCTAATCAATGTTGCAAATTTCAAACCACATATGTCGGCCGGGATTTCCCTGACAGCTAAGAATCATTTCGGCTCCCAGGCTGAAGAGACCGCTGAACATCTGCACTATGCACTGATGATGCCACGGAGAGGAATTCCAACAAACGGAGGATATCATAAGTACCGTGTACTGGTGGATCTTATGGGTAGCAAATACCTGGGACAGAACACTTTATTATATATTGTGGACGGGTTGTACGGAGGTGGTGCCAGTGAGACTATGGGACCTGTCAGGTACTTAACGCCTCCTTTCAACAATGACTGGACCAACTCAATATTCATATCCCAGGACCAGGTCGCCCTTGAGTCGGTATGCTGCGATTTCCTGAGGAATGAATGGAATGGCATTAACAAGCACAGTTCAACCAATAATGGAATTGAAAATGGTCCCAGCTGGTACGGTGTTGATGATTACCTCCACCAGGCAGCTGACCCGTCAAACTGGCCGGAGGGCATTAAATATGATCCGGATAACAGTGGAACACCTTTGACAAGTCTTGGAACACATGAGCACTGGAACAATCCGGATCTGAAGCAATACTCACGTAACCTCGGATTAAACATTGGGATCGAACTTGTTTCAATTCCTGACACGCTGGTAAAAAAAGCAGGTTCATCCAGGAACCAGACACTTAATAAGAAGTCATATGAAAGACAACAGAAGGAATTTTATTAAGAAAAGTGCATCACTGGCAGCAGGAGTCTCTGTCGGATCAATTGTCTCGGCTTTACCCGCTCCTTCACATGATGTTAAAAGATCTTCCCCGGGTAGAGAATATAAAAAAGATGCAGGTATGAAATTTTGTTTCATGATGAATCCGCGTTCACCGCGAGTACCATTTGCAAAGGAAATGGGTGTTCTCCATGCTGTTTCGGGTGTTGAACGGATTCAGGGATCAAGACCATGGGAGCCTGAAGCTATTTCAGCTACAAAAGCTACCTGGGAGAACCTGGGTCTTAAATGGTGTGTCGTCGAAGGTCCCCCCTCGCTGGGGACACAAACGAAACTGGGTCTCGGGGGCAGGGATGAAGAAATTTCAAACTTCATAACCTTCATGAAGAACCTGAAGAAATATGGCGATGTGGATGTTATCTGTTATAACTGGATGCCGGTAATAAGCTGGGCAAGAACTAATATGGAAACTCCCGGCCGCGGTGGGGCTTTAATGACCGCTTTTGATTACGAGGATATGAAAGGGAAACCGGTAACGGAGTATGGTGAGGTATCCAAAGAGACTCTGTGGAAGAACCTTGATTACTTTCTTAAGGCAGTGGTTCCTGAAGCGGAAAAAGCAGGCGTTTACCTTTCCATGCACCCCGA
>CAYQBZ010000192.1:0-6835 GCA_964415855.1 uncultured Rikenellaceae bacterium | reverse complement strand
AATCCTGGTTATAACTTTGGATATTACGTCTGGTCAGGCAGGATCAATGTCAGATCTGAAAACAGCACTTGTCATTAAGAAACTTGATCTTCCTGTGACATTTGACGGGAATCCCGATGAGCAGGCCTGGAATATTGTGGTTCCGCTAACTATGAAAATGCATTCGCCGGTGTATGGCAAGGATCCTTCAGAAAAAAGCGATATCAGAATTGCCTACGATGATGATTATCTTTATGTTGGCGCCATACTATCATACGATGAACCGGGAAATGTCAGATCAATAAGCCTGAAGAGAGATTACACGGGAGCAGGTGGCGATTTGTTCGGGATTTTCCTCGATACCTATAATGATAAGGAAAATGCTGTGGCATTTTTTACCTCGGCAGATGGCGTAAGATGGGATGCCACTATCCAGAAAGATGCGGTCCCGCCGCGCCCTGACCAGTTACCGATGAATGTAAGCTGGAACACCTTCTGGGATGTACTTACCAATATTAATGACAAAGGATGGACCCTGGAGATGAGGATACCTTTTTCAAGCCTGCGGTTCCAGGATATTAATGGTGAGGTGAAGATGGGATTAATTGTTGAGCGATGGATCCCTGTGAATAACGAGATAGACCTGTATCCTGCAATACCACCCAACTGGGGTGAGTATTCACCTATGAAACCATCACAGGCACAGGAGGTTGTACTACTGGGAGTTAAGCCTGACAAGCCTGTTTATATTGCTCCGTACGCGCTTGCCGGTTATGAAGCCACCAATGAACTGAACTGGCAGGAAACTGCCTATAACAATACCAAAGGACCTGTTATTGAGGCCGGGCTGGATGTTAAGTATGGGATATCCAACAACATGATCATGGATCTTACCCTGAACACTGATTTTGCACAGGTTGAGTCTGATGACCAGCAGATAAACCTGACCCGGTATTCACTTTTTTTCCCCGAGAAACGGCCTTTTTTCCTTGAACGAGCAAGTGTATTTGATTATTCTTTGGGAGGATCGAGCAATATGTTTTACAGCCGGCGGATAGGACTAAGTGAAGACGGTGATCCGATACGTATTTACGGTGGAGCAAGAGTTACAGGAAGGATCGGTAAATGGGATATGGGCCTTATGGATATGCAGACAGCTCCGCTCTGGAAAAAGGACTCCCTGGGAATGTCCGAAGAAATACTGCCTTCAGAGAATTTCGGTGTAATACGATTCCGCCGGCAGGTTATAAATGATAACAGCTTTATTGGGATCATTACAACCAGCAGACTGGGACTAAACGGATCATATAACCTAGGTTATGGGCTTGACGGTATATTCCGGCTTTTTGGAGATGAATACCTCGATCTTAAGTGGAGCCAGACTTTTGAAAACGATGTGACAAATTCATACCTGGGTGCCCCGACCAGGATATCTGCCAGCTGGGAGAGGAGAACCAGGAAGGGACTGGGATATAACCTGGGATACTCCTATTCAGGTGTACATTATAACCCTGGCATAGGTTTCGAAATGATAGATGACTATACCTCCATGAGAGGGACATTGCAGTATGGCTGGTTGCCGGGAGAAAGCTCCAGGCTGTACAGCCATTCACCCGAAATGAGGTTCCATTACAATACCTATGTTGAGGATGGATCGCTCATGTATTTCAATATTAATACCGGCTGGTCTTTTCTTACAAAAAGCCAGTGGCAGGGAAGTTTTGACATGGTTTATAATATTGAAAATCTCAGGGATAGCCTGGAAATTATTGAGAATGAAGTATATATACCCCCTTCGCGGTATGAATTTATTAACTTCAGGGGTAACTTCGGAACTCCTGTGAACAAGCCCTTTTACATAATGTCAAGAACTGAGATAGGACAATATTACGATGGGACACGTGTCTCGGTAAATATGCAGCCCACCTGGAATATGTCAAGGCATTTTGAGCTGGGGTGCATCTATAATTTCGACAGGTTGGGCTTCACGAAAAGAGATCTTAAACTGACAAATCATATTATCGGATTAAAAGCAGTTTACATGGTTGATACGCGTTTGTCCTTCAACGCTTATATCCAGTATAATACCGCTGTTAACAGTATTATAACAAACCTCCGGCTGAGGTATAATCCACGCGAAGGCAATGACCTCTTCCTTGTTTTTAACGAAGGAAGGAACACCAGCCTGGACAGAGAGGTACCGAATCTTCCGGTCTACAGCTCCAGGGCGGTGCAGATAAAATATACCTACACTTTTAGTCTGTAACAAAAGAGCATAGTAAATGCAAAAAGGATTCCTCGCTAAGGCTCGGTATGACAGGCTGGCATATGAAATAGCAAGTGTTTTTCAGGTACCTATCGAGGAAATATTTATTTTTGATAAATGATTCCATGTCAAAAACACACCTGATGCCTGACGAGGATATTGTTTTCCGCACTCTTGAGGAGAGTGATAACAGTGCTATTGCTGAACTGATAAGGACAGTGTTCAGGGAATTCAGGATCGATCGTCCGGGTACGGTTTATTTTGATCCTACAACAGATGATCTCTTCGGTCTTTTCAGCGCTCCACGGTCGGTATACTGGATAGCTGAAGCAGGAGGTACAATAATAGGTGGTTGCGGTGTATATCCCACACCTGGATTACCTGACGGGTGTGCTGAACTGGTTAAATTATATCTTTCAACCTCATGGAGAGGAAAAGGAATAGGATGGCGCCTGATGCAGATGACCTTCAGATCGGCTCAGATGTTTGGGTACAGTCAGTTATATCTTGAATCGCTCCCTGAACTGGGCAAAGCACTAAGCCTTTATGAGAGAGCGGGTTTTAAAAGCATTGCCGGTCCGCTGGGAAACTCCGGCCATTTCGGATGCAATATTTGGATGGTGAAAGAATTGTGAAGATCAGAAATCTGTTGAAGCATTCCCCAGTATCCTGAAGTTATAGGTCACCATAACAATTGGTTGTCCGAAGATCGACATCCGGTAGCCCCTTACGGCACCATCCTCAACCTTAAAATATATTGAATAGGGGTTACGTCTGCCCAGAACATTATAAACTGTCAGAGTAAGCGATGAATGGTTTAGTTTTTTGGCCTTAAGGTTCCCGTTCAGTGTAGCTGCGAAATCGAGCCTCAGGTAATCGGGAATCCGGAATTCATTTCTCTCCGAATAAAATACCCTGTTAACATTAAGGAAATTAAAATAGGCAACCGGGTAAGTGATTGGCCTGCCCGTATTATAAACAAAGTTAGAAGTGAAATTAAGCCTTCTGAAAAGCTTAACATTTGCAACAAGCTTAAGGTCATGTGGTTTGTCAAAATTTGCAGGAAAATATCTGCCATTGTTAACCTTTTCCTCAGCATGAATTCCATCTACCATATAAAGGACCCTCGAGTATGTATAGCTAATCCACCCTGTCAGCGTCCCCATCTGTTTCTTGATCATTAGTTCCAGTCCATATGCTTTGCCGTTACCGTTCAGTATATCAGTCTCAAGATGGTCATTCATAAGTAATTGTGCTCCCCCTTTATAATCCAGGATATTCTTTATCCATTTATAATAAGCTTCTGCCGATGTTTCAATTGTTTTGCTGTTGAAGTTTTTATATATCCCGACAGACAGCTGGTCCCCTCTTTGCGGACTGATGTACCTGTCGCTTAGTTTCCAGATATCGGTAGGAGTCATGGAGGTTGTATTGGAGATCATCTGAAGATATTGAAAGTTCCTCTGGATACCTGCTTTAACAGAAAGATCGGGTCTCAGAATGAATCTTGATGAAAATCTGTATTCCAGTCCGGGATAGGTTTTTATAATATCCCCTTTACTGAAAAATAAAGTATCGATTATGTTATCCGGGGTTCTTGGAAGGTCCGGATTATATAAAAGTGCTCTTCCCGGACCCGTCATAGTGAAAAGTGTAAACCTTAAGCCTCCCGAAATCAACAGACGGGGAGAAAGATCGAACTCATCGCTCAGATAGATTGCAGGTTCAATGGCCCGTTCATTTTCCAGCTTACCGGGTAATATCTCAGAATAATTTCCAACCGGTTCCTGTACCCCGGGTTGAAGATAATAATTCACGGCATCCAGTCCGAACTCCATCTTATGGTTTTCGACCGGGCGATAGGTGAAATCTGCTCTTAAGATACTCTGGTTTAACTTGTAGGATAATGAATAATATGATGTTGAATCCTCTTTGGAGCTGACATGGTAGTCATAATTACTGATGATGGCTGAGAACTGCGATGAAAGTGAGGGACTAAAGATATGTCTCCACTTTAATGTTGATGCAACATTACAGTAGTTTATCTCACTTTCCTGATAGTAATCGAAATTGTCATTACTTAAATAACCTGAAAGTGAAATAGTGTTTTTATTATCCGGTTCGAAGGTGAGAAGCCCCTGGATATCATAAAAAGAGGCGCTGCTCTTTTGCAGCTGGATATTGTTCAGCAATCCCAGTATCCAGTCGGAATAGGTTGTCCTGGAACTGATGATGAAGGAGCTTTTATTTTTAAGAAAAGGTCCCTCAACCATTAGCCTGCCTGTCAGTGGACTGATCCCGCCACTTACGTTAAATTTCTCCCTGCTTCCTTCCTTTAGCGCAATATCCATTACGGAAGATACCCGTCCTCCGAATTTCGCAGGAATTCCGCTTTTATAAAGTGTGACGTCATCAATCATATCAGAGTTGAAGGCTGAGAAGAATCCAAAGAAATGGGAAGGGTTTATTATGGGGGCAGAATTTAATAATATCAGGTTCTGGTCGGTGCTTCCCCCACGGATGTTATAACCGTTTGAGGCTTCTCCCACTGACGTTACCCCGGGCAACAGCAATGAACTTTTAAAGAGATCGACTTCCCCCATTCCCATAGGTATCTGCTTCAGCATTTTTACATCTATCTTTTCAATGCCCATTCTTACATTCCTTACCATATTCTCCCTGTTGGCAGATACAATGACTTCATTAAGCTGGTTAGTATTTTCAGCCATTTCAACATCCAGGATACCGTCGGAAAAAACTATAACATTCCTGATAGTCTGACGTAGTCCAACCATCCTGTATTCCAGCCGGTACTGGCCTTCCGGAAGTTCAAGCGAATAGTACCCGACATTATTAGTTACAGCACCCACCTTAAGTTTTTCTGAATAAACAACTACTCCTGCCAGTGGTTCCCCCGTTTCGATACTTATAATATTACCCGAAAGAAACGCTCTGCCATTACTTCTTTCTCCTGAAGGATTACCGATTTTGAAAACTTTGTACTCTTCATTGATGAGGGTGTCCTCCGTTACATGAGCAGACCTGGCATACCTTGATGTATCACGACTTACAAGGTTCTTTTCAAGATATTCAAGATACTCCTTATGGAAACCGGTCTTAATGCTGTACCCACGGGAAAAGATTATCTTATTGTCATCCGTTATTATAAATGAAAGGCCGCTTTTACCAAATGACTTTGTCAGCAAGTCATTTATCGAATCATTCTCGGCATTGATATCAAGGTAAAGAGTATCGGTCCACTTATTCGAGTAATATATCTTAACCGGGACCATCTTTTCTATCGTATCTGCAAGATCTTTAAAGAGTATCCGGTCAAACTGAAGCGAAAGGTTATTCTCCTGCGATTGGAGCTTGCATGATAGAAGTAAAAACAGCAATATATAATATGATCTCTTCATTATGGATATCTCCAGGATTTTACAGGCTGTCAAAATATTTCAGAACAGTTATGATCTGGTCCTTATCCGCCTTTCTTACTTTTATGCCCCTTGAGTGTAAAAAATCCCTGACGTCATCTGATTTTTCCCCTGCCAGATCAGTAAGGTTCCTGGTGGATCTTACCTTTTCAAAACCCTTACCGGTACTTATGAAATATTTTGGGGAATACTTGTAATTGTTTAAAGCTTCCCTTACGTAGAATGTTGACTCATGTTTAATGAGAAAGCGGCTCTTCCCTTCGTAGGCTATCTCATAAAATCCTTCATCCAGGTTTTCATTTTCGCATTCAGGGAGCCTGAATATTCGGAATATCATACTGTCATCGCGGAAATAAAGGTTAAATCCCTCAATAATATTTTTATTCAGAGCGACCAGCGGATACCTTAGATTTATTGTCCTGCTGGTATCAGTATATACCACTTCGTCCAGGTACGTGTCGTATTGTAACGAGAGATTGTTGTATCTCCTTGTTCTTGTAATTAATGAAGCCGTTCGTTCCTTCCCGGGGAACAACAGCGGTTTTACTTTGCTCCTGGCATAATATATTTCATATTCTTTCCCATTGACCAGTTCGTTGGGTTCTTCAATTGCATCTGCATAGATTTTCCTTGTGTAATCAGACTGTTCCCTCAGGATACTGAGCACGCGGGAGTTACTGGATGTAATATCTGCAACACGTGTACCCTTCTGTGCAGAAGCAGGAATTGTGGCTGCTAAAATTATAATTGCTATTGTTGTTTTTACGAACCTGTTATAGAGTGCGAATTTCATGTCCCGAATTAACAAATTTTTATGACCTTATACTATGGATTAATCCAGTTTTTTGTTTTTTATTCAGGATTTATTTACCCGGCTTGTCTGTTTTGGTAGGGTTTCAAATGGAATCTTAATCTGAAGTGATTGATTTATTCTTAATAATGTCTTATTCATTTGGCCATAGTTTATAATAAATATTATTTTTGTTCTCCTTTAAATGCCATTTAACATCAACAATAATCAAACTTTAACTGCTGAATGCTTAGAGTGGGGCCAAGATCCGTTTTTACAATAATTGTTGTTTTTACACTATGCACCTGTATTGATCCATATGATCCTTTATTAAAAGGGTATGAGTCTTTATTGGTTGTTGAT
>CAYQBZ010000191.1:0-6856 GCA_964415855.1 uncultured Rikenellaceae bacterium | reverse complement strand
TATAGTGTACCTGTTCCCGTCCCATGATATCCCAGCTCCGGATAATTTTGCACGTAAAGACTGGTTTTGCATGGAAGACTATCATGTATTCTCATCTGTCAACCTCACCGACTGGACTGACCATGGGATTGTTGTCAGCCAGTATAATGTCCCCTGGGTAGATTCAACTTCATTCAGTATGTGGGCGCCCGACTGCATAGAAAGGAAGGGTCGTTATTATTTCTATTTTCCAGCTAATGTAAATTCCGGTGCCGGAAAAGGATTCGGAATAGGTGTAGCGATTGCAGACTATCCTGCAGGCCCATATATTCCTCAACCTGAGCCTATAAAAAATGTTCGCGGTATCGATCCCTGTCCCTTCATTGACAAGGATGGACAGGCGTATATATACTACTCGCTAAACAGGATCTATGCTGCCAGGCTTAAAGACAATATGCTGGAACTTGACTCCGAACCGGAGGTAATGGAGGACCTGCCGACGAAAGGACTTGTAGAAGGTCCTTACGCATTCGAAAGAAATGGTATCTACTATCTTACCTATCCACATGTACAGAATAAAATTGAAAGGCTTGAATATGCAACAGGTGATAATCCTCTTGGTCCTTTTAAAGTAACCGGGGTCATAATGGACGAAACTCCCATGGGTACCTGGACAAATCACCATTCAGTGATCCAGTTCAAAGGGCAGTGGTACCTTTTCTATCACCAGAGTGCCTACTCCCCGGGATTTGATAAGAACAGGTCAGTTTGTATCGACAGCCTGTTCTTCAACGAAGACGGGACTATTCAGAAAGTCATTCCTACTAACCGTGGTGTGGGGATAACCAGTGCCCAGGATAATATCCAAATCGACCGTTACAGTAATACAAGCAACTCGGGCGTTTCGCTGGCCTTTGTGGATACCTCCAATGTATTCAGCGGGTGGAAAGCTAAACTGGATAATCAGAATGCATGGATCTTATATAATACCGTAGACTTCGGCAAAAGAAAACTAAAAACAATGCAGGTAAAAGCTTTATCACAATCTGGTGGCACAATTCAGATCAGGCTGGATAAAGCAGACGGGACACTTCTTGCCGAAATGAAAATACCTGAAGGGACAAACTGGAACACATTCGACACACGGGTATTGAAATTTCAGAAGGGAGTGCATAACTTGTTTGTGACTCTCAAAGATAATTCCCCGGTCGAAATTGACTGGATAAGATTTAAGAGATAATCATATCTAACTACATGATAAACTCATTAAAATAAACACCGAATCAAGTCTTAAGAAACAAGGTTATGAAAAAAGCAATTTCGTTCCTGGTACTCTGCCTGTCACTGTTTGTGGGCATAACTGCCCAGGAAAATTCTCTTTTAAAACTCTGGTACCTGCAGCCAGCAAAACAATGGGTCGAAGCATTACCGGTCGGGAATGGCCGGCTGGGGGCCATGATATACGGGGATCCCTCCAGGGAGCTTATCCAGCTTAATGAGAATACGGTATGGGCCGGCTCGCCATACCGTAACGATAACCCTGAGGCAAAGAAGGCACTTCCTGAGGTCAGAAAACTGATATTTGAAGGAAAGTACAGGGAGGCACATGACATTGTCAACCAGAAATTCATCAGTAAAATCTCCAACGGTATGCCTTATGAGACCATGGGAAATCTGAGACTGGTATTCCCGGGTCATGAAAATTATTCAGACTACTACCGGGAGCTGGATCTGGAAAAGGCTGTTGTAACCTCCGGATATAACCTTAACGGCATAAAATATGAAACCAGAGTATTTGCCTCATTCCCCGATCAGATACTGATTGTCCGCATTTCAGCCGACAGACCAGGCTCTGTTACATTTACTGCAACGCTTGACAGACCATCGGATGTTGATGTCAAAACAAACGGGAATTCCGAATTGATAATGTCGGGAACTACGAATGACTTTGAAAAGGTAAAAGGCAATCTGCTGCGCTTTGAAACCAAAGTAAAGGTCGTGACGACCGGAGGGACGTCATCTGCTGCAGATACTGCTTTAAACATATCAGGGGCAGATGCTGCCATAATTTACATTTCGATGGCTACCAATTTCATTAACTATAACGACATTGGTGCCAATGCTGACGAAAGAGTAAACAAATATCTCCGGAATGCTTTGGATAAAAGCTACGACCAGATACTAAAGGATCATATTGCTGATTATCAGAAATATTTCAGAAGGGTGAGCCTCGACCTGGGTGTTACAGATTCTGTTAAAAATCCCACAGACATCCGACTCGGACAGTTTACCTCAGGTAACGATCCTCAACTGGTAACACTATATTTTCAGTTTGGGCGATATCTCCTGATCTCATCTTCCCGGCCAGGAGGTCAACCAGCCAACCTCCAGGGTATCTGGAACGATCAGCTTAATCCCCCCTGGGACAGCAAATACACCATAAACATAAATACCGAGATGAACTACTGGCCTTCCGAGGTCACCAACCTGACGGAAATGAACGAACCGCTTGTCAGCATGGTCCGCGACCTGTCACAAACAGGCAGGCAGACTGCAATGGATATGTACGGTGCTCAGGGATGGGTTACACATCATAATACTGATATATGGCGCTTTGACGGTCCGATTGACGGAGCCAGCTGGGGGCAATGGCCAATGGGAGGTGCCTGGCTGTCCCAACATCTTTTCGATAAATATGATTATAACGGTGATACGGAATTCTTAAGATCAATATACCCGGTGGTAAGGGAAGCTTCGCTGTTCTTCCTGGATTTCCTGATTGAGGAACCTGAACATAAATGGCTTGTAGTTTGTCCTTCTCTTTCTCCTGAAAACGCCCCGTCGGTTCACCCGAGGGAAGCTATCTCTGCAGGAACGACAATGGACAACCAGCTGGTTTTCGACCTTTTTACAAGAACCCTTAAAGCCGCAAATATTCTGGGTACTGATAAGGAACTGGCCGGAAAACTGCAGGAAGCATTGAAACGTCTTCCTCCGATGCAGATCGGTAGCTGGGGCCAGCTGCAGGAATGGATGCATGACTGGGACAATCCTGAGGATAAACATCGGCATGTTTCTCATTTATATGGCCTGTTCCCCTCAAACCAGATATCGCCATACAGGACTCCGGAATTATTTGCTGCAGCAAGAACATCACTTATTGCACGTGGTGACGAATCAACGGGCTGGTCCATGGGCTGGAAGGTAAACCTGTGGGCACGTCTTCTTGATGGAAACCATGCCTATAAACTGATAACCGACCAGTTAACACCATCCATACAGCCAAATGGCAGACAAAGAGGTGGCACATATCCCAATCTCTTTGACGCTCACCCTCCTTTCCAGATTGATGGTAATTTCGGATGTAGTTCAGGTATTGCAGAGATGCTCCTCCAAAGCCAGGATGGAGCTATCCATTTATTACCGGCCATTCCCGATACCTGGAAAAATGGTAAGGTAAAAGGACTTAGAGCGAGAGGCGGCTTTGAAGTGGATATTAATTGGGAAAACGGTGAAATTGCATCGGCCAGGATAAAATCCGAACTTGGTGGTAACTGCCGGATCCGGTCCTATGTGCCACTTAGAGGCAGAGGTCTGAAGGAAGCCCGTGGTAACAATCCGAATCCTGTCTTTAAAACTCCTGACACCGCGAAGCCAATGATAAATTCTCAGAATCCGATGGTTCCCCCGGCATTAATAAAAGTATACGAATATGATCTGCCGACCAGTAAGGGAGATATTATCGAAATTACTGATGACAGATAACAACCGAATATTATCAATCGACATCATGAGGGGCCTTGCTGTTGTCATGATGTTATTCCTGAACGACCTCTCTCTTCCGGAAATTCCAACATGGATAGGCAGTTTAAATAATTTCACCGGAGGCGGTGGATTAACCTCCCTGCTGTTCTCCGGATTCCTCTTTATAGCAGGGATGGTTATCCCTCCGGCGACGGGAAAGAGGATTTCCGAAGGCCAGGCTACTTATACCATTGGCAGGCATATCGTTATAAGGTCCGTAAGTCTGCTGATAATGGGAATACTTATAATAAATGTGGACAGGGTCAATCCTGAATTTACAGGATTCGGTAAGAACCTGTGGGCAGTTCTAATGTATACAGGCATATTTCTTGTATGGAACAGGTATGTTGAAAACGACAGGAACTTTTTTTCCGTTGCCGGGCTCAGGCTTGCAGGAATGGCTATCCTTGTGGCTCTTGTCTTTAAATTCAGATCAGGTGAATTTGTGAACAATGGCTCGCTGATAACCGGCTGGTGGGGTTACCTCGGCCAGATCGGATGGGGATATCTCATTTCAGCTGCTATATACCTTGTTGTCAGGAACAGGATATTAAATATTGCTGTGGCACTGCTTTTCTTTGTTGCTCTAAATATAATTACAAACATCGATCTGCTGGATGCACTCGATCCTGTCAAAGCTTACCTCGATGTCATTGTAAACGGATATGTCCCGTTTACAGTACTTTCAGGGGTACTTACTGCACTTATCATGAAGAAGCAGGCGGAAAGTGATTCACCAGGATCAATTGTAACAATTGTTATAATAGGGAGTCTTGAAATTATTGCCGGATTAATATTAAGGAGGTGGGTCATCACGCCTGATGTGCCTGTTAATGCGGGTCAGATGCTTTCAGGGAGCGGGATCTTTATGATAATTTATTCCCTCCTCTACCTGGCCTTCGATATAAAAAGGTATAAGGGCTGGACAAGCTTTATAAGAGTAGCCGGAGAATACTCCCTGACAATAGTCCTGGCTTCGCAAATGATCAGTACGCTAATCCTTATCTCCGGAATCCCATTATTTTTCTATAAACAATCAGCCGTTCTTATCATACCAGTTGCCGGTTCGCTTGCCTGGGCTTTTCTGATGGTTGTTTTGACAAAGCTCCTGGTAAAATATGGTATAATGTTGAAATTATAAGCATTTTCTATTCAGTGCTCATTGAATAGGGATACGATTCCGGATCAGTACCTCTGTCCAAATCCGGCCTAGCACCCATCCTGAAAACAAGTCTTCCTCCCCCTGTGAGTTCATTATGGGTTATGTAGTTCCTTTTAATAGTTTTACCCTTCAGCTTAATGCTTCTTACATAAATATTATCCCTGCTGTTTCCATCCGCCTCTATAACAAGCTTCTTACCGTTCTCAAAGGTTAGTGTCACTTTATCGAATAACGGGGAACCAAAAACATACTGGCCGGTTCCCGGGGTAACGGGGTAAAATCCGAGGGCTGAGAATACATACCAGGCTGATGTCTGTCCGTTATCCTCATCACCGCAATAGCCATCAGGAGTATAGTTATAAAGCTTATCCATAACCTCCCGGACATGATATTGTGTTTTCCAGGGCCGGCCCGCATAATTGTAGAGATAGATCATGTGCTGAATAGGCTGATTACCATGGGCATAGTTACCCATATTCATGATCTGCATCTCACGGATCTCATGTATCACCTGTCCATAGTATGAATAGTCAAATACAGGAGCTACCTCAAATACTGAGTCGAGCTTTGCAATAAAGTTATCCTCTCCTCCCATAAGTTCTTCCAGTCCTGCTATATCCTGGAAGACACTCCATGTATAGTGCCAGCTGTTCCCTTCCGTAAAGGCATCTCCCCACTTATACGGACTGAAAGGTGACTGGAAGGAACCATCCTTATTCCTTCCGCGCATCAGTTTGCGTCCGGGATCAAAAACATTCTTGTAATTCATGGCCCTGGCAGCATATAAATCAATTTCATCCTGCGGCTTGCCTAAGGCCTTGGCTAACTGCCATATACAAAAATCTGCATATGCATATTCCAGTGTTCGGGCGACATTTTCATTTATTCCGACATCATAGGGAACATATCCAAGATCGTTATAATATTCAGCACCCAGCCTGCCTACAGATGATACAGGTCCTACACCTTTGGTATTCTTAATGATGGCCTCATACAGAGATTCAATATCATAGCCCCGTATACCTTTAGTATAGGAATCCGCTATAAGTGAAGCTGAGTTGGAACCTATCATGCAGTCACGGTGGCCCGGACTTGCCCATTCCGGCAGCCAACCGCTTTCCTTGTAGGTATTATCGAGCCCTTCCATTATCATGCTGTTAAGATTCGGGTACATGAGAGTAGTGAAGGGGAAAAGCGCCCTGAAGGTATCCCAGAATCCGTTATCGGTGAACATGAATCCCGGCACTACTTCTCCATTATACGGGCTGTAATGCACTATCTGATCCTTGTCATTTATTTCGAAGAACTGACGTGGAAACAGTATCATCCTGTACAGGCAAGAATAAAATGTCCTTTGCTGATCAAGAGTCCCGCCTTCCACAACAATGCGGTTCAGTTGCCTGTTCCAGGCCTCCTTTCCTTCATCCTTCACCGACTCAAAATCCTTTCCTCCTGTTTCACGGTCCAGGTTAATCAAAGCCTGCTCAGGGCTTATAAACGACGATGCAACCCTGACATTTATTTTTTCTCCTCTTTTAGTCTTAAAGCCCAGGAGAGCTCCCACATGAGCGCCCTCCGCTTCAGTATCATTCAGATCGAGCGTGTCGGCGCGCCAGGTATTTGCCGATGTAAAATCCTTGTCAAAAACAGCAACAAAATAGTTATGAAAATTAGCAGGCACCCCGCCCCTGTTATTACGGCAGTAGCCAATAACCTTTCTTTCAGCAGGAATGATCTTCACCATTGATCCCATATTGAATCCATCCAGCAATATCCAGGAAGAATCATTTTCAGGAAAGGTGAAACGGAAGATAGCTGCTCTCTCCGTCGGCGTTACTTCGGCAGTGACATCATAATCGGCCAGGTAAACACTATAGTAATAGGGTCTTGCCAGCTCAGCTTTGTGCGAGA
>CAYQBZ010000190.1:0-6857 GCA_964415855.1 uncultured Rikenellaceae bacterium | reverse complement strand
GCAGGGATCATCTGCCTGCTGAAGAATATCAAACCTCAGGTTACCTGCTTCCTTAACTGATTCCAAGTGGTTGTCGGTAGTTGCCTTAATAAATCTCTGAACCTCATCGGGCTTCACGACCACATGAACACAAGTTACTATCATGACAAATATTATTATAAGGTTAAAGTATTAAGATTACAAGCCACACTAGTCTTTATCATTTCTCAATTAACAGATTGACAGGACCAAGCAGGCCCGATTCGGGCATCATGCCTCCCCTGACAAACAGCCTGGAGTTCAACACCCGTTCCTCCTCCGGGACAATCCTGTCACCTGCCAACCTGTTTGTCCACTCATTTGTGACTTTTACCTCAAGCATATTTTTCCCTTTCTTCAAATACCGGGTAATATCTGTTTGAAAAGGATACATCCACAGAGTATCAACCGGATTCTCATTCACAATTATTTCAGCAATGTCACCAACTTTCCCAAGGTCAAGGATTATTTTTTTACCCTCTCCGAGCCATTTTGAGGAAACATTTATGCTTGTTGCATACGAGGCAGTCCCCGAAAAGTATTTAATACCCGGGACTTCATTATCTGTCCACGACCCGGGAGATATGGGTATCGGTCCCTCAGGTGCCCCGGGTCCCGGGGCAAAAGTTATTGTCCAGGGTCCGCCGACAGCTGACAGCTGTGTCAGTACATGTGGATTGACATTTCGTGGACCGATAATGCCGCTGTTACGGAATACAACAAAAACCGATTGATGATCAGATAATTGCAATGGGACAACAGTTTTATTATCTTCGTACCTGTATGATGCATCCTCCATAAGACCATTTTCGGGATGCCATATCTCAGCTTCTTTCCCTGCCACACGGAATCTCATTTCTGTCTTCAGATCACTGTCAGACAGATTAGCTACAAGGTATATATCTGCATCTCCGGTCCTCCTGTGAATCCACGAGATATGAGAATCAAGCGGACGGCTGTATTCCACATCGTTCGTTAAGTTCAGAACTTTGAGAACCGAGTTTAAGGGCATGCCCCAGAATACCAGTCCTTTTCCATAAGGACGACGGGTCCGGCTTATACCGTCGAGATCGCTCCAAAGGTCATCTGTGAGCTTCTTCAGCGTCTCCTCAGAACCGGGATAACCAGATAAGCCAGGAGTTCTGAGTGGTCTTGGTCCCGTGATTATGGCACCCTTTTCAACCAGCTCATGGAGCTTTTTCAGTACAGGGAGAGTCATTTGAACAGTATTCGGCAGAACAAGCATGGCATAGCTCATGCTGTCAGGCAGGACCAGTCTGCCATCCGCATCCACATCCATCCTGTTTATCAGCACATCCGCATTAATATAGTCATAATCATAGCCTTCCGGTGGAGCCGGGATAAGGCCGGTTCCCCATATAGGCATCGTAGAGGGTGCTCCTTCATCCAGAAGATATGCAATATCTGCCACAAATTTGCCCTGCTGGAGCATGAATGAGTTACGGGCAAGATATGTCATGAATGGTTTTGCCAGTTCTGCCCATGTAATATTACGGTTTATATGGGTTCCCACCATAGTATTTCCCGGCTTGGTATCGAGAGGCTGGTGGGCAGAGGTATGGAAAATTATCCTGTTCACACCCTGGGTAAGCCAGTAATCGCCGACTTTCTTCAACGACCATGGTGATTCATATCCGCCTCCTGTAAATGATTCTGCTCCAACCAGTTTCTTTGAGTAAACGTGTGAAGCTGAAGCAGCCCCCCTGATATCCTGGTAGTACATAAGGTCAGGGTGTAGAGAACGGAACCAGAACTCACCCATCGGAATATCTACATATTTCTTATTCAGCAAGGCATCTTCGAGTATCTCAAGCGATACGCCTGAAACTTCTCCGTATGTCTTAATACCCTGTTTATTCAGGTACTCCGTAGCTGTCTTGAAATGATTCTCAGCAAACATATCAGCCAGGGTCCTGCGAAAATCCCAGAGGAACCTGTCACTTATCTCCCTGTTCCCGACAACATGGCCGGTGAGTGCAGGAAGGTAGGGCGTCGGATCATAACCCCTGCGCCTGGTGAATTCAGGTATCATAAGGTCGGTCCAGTTTTGCATTCCTGCTTCCCAGCTGTCAAGAAGTACGTATCTAAGTCCTTTCCCGTAGAGAGGGCCAAGAGCATTTATAAGAGGATCCGTATAACCTTTGAAATATTCGAGAGTATGTTCCCGGCTCAGTTTATCTACTTCATAACCAAGACCGGATGGTACAGCAGGACGATTGGTCGATCCCGTTAGCGAATAGCCGAAACGTATAACGGTCCATTCACCTTGCGGGATATCCCAGTTCAGTTTACCATTCTCGTCCATTTTTGAAGTAAGATCCACAATATCCGAGGGATCGATAAAGGAAGCCGAAGGGGTAATGGGAATGGAAACAGGATCATAATTAAAGAGGTGAAAGAATCCGGCTTTGTCTTCCCACCTGTGAACCATGCTTTCCGAGTGAAGCGTTACTTCGTTAATTATGTAAACACTGTCAGGCCTCGGATCTGTTTCAGCCATCACCTCAGCGGGTCCCCAGGGAGCTCCTGTAAATTCAATTCTGTAATAGCTGGCCACATTTTCAGGGAAAGCTACCGTTTCTACCTTGCCTGCACGGTAAAGCTGCGCGCCGGGAAGGATTGACAATGTCTTAAATTCCTTTCCATCGTCGCTTGCACTTAATGTACAGAAAGGGATACCGCTTCGGCTTGCAATGGAAATTGCCTGTGCCCTGTAAGGCTTATCGAAGGTAAAAAGAAGGTATGGATTCTTTGTTTTATCAGAAGACCTTATCCTGACAGATGTATTAAGATCCTTATCAGTCAGTGCGCTATCAGATATGGTACCTGTAGCTCCCGTAATTTTATAATGTGCCCTGTCAAACTCATTTTCACCGTCAGGTGTCCGATAGGCCAGAACCACACAGTCTTTATAAAACGCAGGTCCGGTATTACGCGCCGATCTTGCCAAATTACCGATCGGGCCTTCACATGAAGGCGGCAGTGGTAATACATCATTAAACTTTATGGGGCCCTTGACAGTTTTTTCACTCCAGACCAGCTTTTTCATTGCCTGCCCGGGTTCAACCCAGGGACCACCTGTAAGACTCCATCCTGCTGAACTGAAGATAGTCATTTCCAGGTCGAGCCGCTGTGCTTCTGATGCAGCATGTCTGACTGCATCGAGCCATTCAGGTGAACCAAAGACTATCTTTTTTTCAACCACCTGACCCTGTCCCGATGCGACGTCTGCAAGCTGCATACCACCAATACCTATCCTTTTCATCCACTCGAGATCCTTTGTGATGCCATCCTTGGTTATATTGCTGTTAGTCCAGTGCCACCAGGTCCTGGGTTTAGCATCACCCGGAGGATCACTGAATCCTTTTTCAAGGTAGCCGGATCCGGGCTGGGCTGATGAATTAAAAGCGAAATGTGAAATTACAGCAACAAGTGTTAACTTAAGCAGGTAACAGGATAGATTTTTCATTATGAAATATTTTTTAATAGTCGTAAGTGCATTCAGTTTAATTTATAAAAATACTTTTTTATTTCTCTTTCGCCATAGTAAGGAATCTCAATCTTATCTAAAATTGTCAGTCCCGTTTTTTTGAAAAGCCTGTTCAGCGATTCTTCGGTAAAAGGATTATAGAACCTGCATTCCATATTGAAATTTACCAGGGCATAAATTTCAGTTCTGACAAGCTCCTGAATACTCACATCGTGGTTTGGAAAATGTTCAATAACGTAAACCGTATCTGCCACCCTCCTTGCCTCTGCAATAACCGGCTCAGGGTCTTCACAATGGTGAAGAGTCTCATTTAACAGGGCAACATCAAATTCTGAATCTTCAAATGGCAGGGCGTAACCATCATAGAGAAGGAAGGGCAAAGATTTTCTTTGCCTTATATCAATCACATCTACAGTCTGATAGCGGATCGCCGGGAAAATTTCAGCAAAAACATGAATGGGGATTGATGTTCCTGTTCCGATATCAATTACAGAATTCACTCCTGCAATATGAGGTTTGAACAGGCCGACAAGCTCAAGTATGATATCTTCAAGCGATTTACTCATTGCCCTTTCATTAAATCCCTTATGTTTTCAGTACCCAAATGCCTGAAAATGATCTTTGCAGTTTGTGGGATTGCAACACTCAGATAATAATCAAGGATAGTGCCGGAATAAATAAAATAATCCGAAAAAAAGTCGTCGGTGGCTATATTTTCGAAAGACTTCCTGTTGAGCAGATTTAAATCGCCTGACACATTCACATCGGTCAGCCGGTTGATTATACCTGTTCCCAGAGCTTTCAGAAGAGCTTCTTTCCTGGTCCACAGAAGGAAAAACAATTCTCTCGATCTCCCGGGATCTGCCATGATGAACATTGCCTCTTCAACACTGAAAAAATTCCTGATAATGGCCCTGAAATCGATGGCAGGCTTTATTTTCTCAATATCTATACCTACCCTGGAAGACGAAGATACAGCGAAAACAAATGCATCACGTGTATGCGAGATATTGAAAAACAGATCGTTTCCCTCCAGCCATGGTTTATTATTTTTATCCGCTATAATCTTTAGGTCGGAATGCTTAATTCCAATTTCCGATGCCAGGACAAGCCTCAGAAGGGTATGACAAATGAGCCATGTGTTCCTGTCCTCATCAAAATGAAACCTGTCTGCTCTAAGCCTGTCATTAAGATCAATAAACTGTGCTAATTCCGGATACTCAGAAATCACATCATCTGTCCTGGCAAAATAGACATCAATATTGCCGGCGATTTCAGATGGTATTTCATTACTGATCCTGTCGAAACAACAATGCACATATTTGTCTAACATATTGATCTCCATCAGATTTCAATTTTTACGGGATGATCATGATTTTGTCCCATGAAATAGGTTTCTTCTCTTTAATATGCAGAAGCAGAAGTATAAGCAATATCCAATACAATCCCTGATTCAATTTTAAAATTCTAAAATACTAATAATACCGGAAAAGCCAGTGCCCTTGACCATAATCGGCCAGGGCAAATTGACCATCATCTGCCGGAATTAATTGTTTGACATTAAATTATTTATGTTAATCATATATTATCCGGCTAAATGTGGTCAAACCGTCCTGCTCCAGCACCTGGCACAAAACAAAAACCACCTACATGTTTTATTATGTAAGTGGTTGATTTTTAGTGTAGCGAGAGGGGGAATTGAACCCCCGACCTCATGATTATGAATCATGCGCTCTAACCAACTGAGCTATCTCGCCATGTCCACCATAGTTTTCCTTGACATCCGTATCGCGCTCCTGTGGGACAGGGAGGTGGCTGCCCTCTCTCTTTTTGAGGGTGCAAATATAATCAGTTTGGCACAAATTAACAATAAAGCATTTTATTTCATTTTTTTTTCTATATTGCAGAGTAAGTTATGTTGACAGGACAAATTTTTATCATGAGGGAGAAGTTCGAACTGGAGTACACATTAAACTGTTCATCAAAAGTGCTGTTTTCCCGTCTAAGTACCCCGGAAGGACTGAGCGAATGGTTCGCGGATAATGTCAACGTGGAAGGTGATCACTTTACTTTCGTATGGAATAACTCCGAATCAAGAGCAAGGCTCTCTGCCCTGAAGGAGAATAAGCTTGTAAGATTCGAATGGCTTACCCTCGACGATGAAGAAGCCAACTATTTTGAATTCAGATTATCAATCGATGAGCTGACAGGCGACCTGGCCCTCCTTATCACGGATTTTACGGAACCTGATGAGAAGGAAGATTCAATATACCTCTGGGATTCACAGATAAATGACCTTAAAAGAATATTAGGAATATAATAAAGCGCAACGGCATTAAGGCCCAGTGGCGCAAAGGCTTTAAGATATAATGGCTTTCTTGTTGTTAATAAGCTGTTTTTACCTGGTCTCTAATCCGCATCTCCATTGTGAAGTCGAACCGTTGAACCCTTACACCGTTCAGCTTTATTATCTGATCACAATAAAATGAGCACCAGCTTAAGGTGTTTTTTTGTAAAAATCCAGTAGTTTTGCACTTCAAACAGTCTATCGGGTGAAAAAGGTTGACAGCTTTGTATTAAAATCATTTATCGGCCCTCTGATCTTTACATTTTTCATTGTGCTGATAATACTTATTCTGCAATTCCTGTGGATGTACGTCGACGAGCTGGCCGGGAAAGGGCTTGATTTTAAGATACTTGCAGAATTACTCTACCATTTCTCACTTACCTTTGTCCCGACAGCTCTCCCGCTCGCCATACTGCTTGCTTCACTTATGACTTTTGGAAACATGGGCGAATTCAGCGAACTGGCCGCCCTTAAGTCATCCGGAATACCCCTGCAAAGGATTATGAGACCACTGATTGTTCTTATCGGAGTGATTGCTGTTATATCTTTCTTTTTTTCAAATAATGTGCTGCCATATTCAACCGCAAAAGCCAGGACTCTTTTGTATGACATCCGCAGGAAGAAACCCGATATAAATATCCAGGCAGGGACATTCTATAACGGAGTACCGGGATTCAGTATAAAAGTAACCTCGAAGGATCAGGAAACGAACCGTCTTGACAATCTTATTATTTACGACCACCGAAACAGGAATGGCAGTGTCTCTGTAACAATAGCTGATTCAGGCTATATGAAAACAACACCTGACGGGACAGGTCTGATCATGACACTTTACAACGGTTATACTTCAAATGACCTGGCAGAGAAGAATATGAATCCATCGTCAAGGACTTACCCGAGGAGGGAGGACGTGTTTAAGAAACAGATTATTGTTATCTCTTTAACCGGATTCGACCTGGAAAGAAGTGAGGAGGGACTCTT
>CAYQBZ010000189.1:0-6857 GCA_964415855.1 uncultured Rikenellaceae bacterium | reverse complement strand
TTCTGTTTCGAGACTAGTAGGCGCACCTCCCGGGTATGTGGGCTATGAAGAAGGGGGCCAGCTAACGGAGAAAGTGCGTAGAAAACCGTACTCTGTTGTACTGCTTGATGAGATAGAAAAAGCTCATCCCGACGTATTTCATATTTTGCTTCAGGTACTTGATGAGGGACAGTTGACCGACAGTCTTGGAAGACGGGTTGACTTCAGGAATACAATTGTGATACTTACTTCAAACATAGGAACAAGGCAGATTGCCGAGTTCGGACATGGCATCGGTTTTGACACATCAGCGAAAAAAGCGACAAGAGACGAGCAGACAAAAAGCATACTGCAGAAAGCTCTTCAGAAGACATTTGCCCCCGAATTTCTCAACAGGGTCGATGATGTTATCATGTTCAACTCGCTTGGGAAAGAGGAAATCAATAAAATTATTGACCTCGAATTGCAGGGACTTTATGAAAGGGTCAATTCCCTTGGCTATAAGCTGAAAATAGCAACGGCAGCCCGAGATTATATTGCCGACAGAGGTTTTGACGCAAATTACGGAGCCAGGCCTCTCAGACGTGCAATTCAGAAGTATCTCGAAGATCCTATGGCTGAATTACTTATAAAAGCGAATCTGAACGAAGGTGATTGTATAAATGTCGGATTTGACAGTGAAAAATCGGAAATAAAGATCAAAACACAGAAGAAAAAATCAGGCCTTCCGGAAAAAACTGATGAACTGCCGCCCCAGTAGGGACGATGCATGCAAGGTCCCTACAACGATACTGGCTCTCCAAACAGGTCGAAATCAGTTGAATGCGTAATGCGGATATCATAAAAATTTCCCGGGTTAAGATCATATGTATGCGGAACAAGCACCTCCTGGTCTACCTCGGGGCTGTCATATTCAGTCCGGCCAATAAAAAAATCCCCTTCCCTCCTGTCGATAAGTACCCTTCTTATTCTGCCACATTCCGATTCATTTAATTCTGACGAGATCCCCTGCTGAATTTCCATCAGTTCCGCCACTCTTGCCTCCCTGATCTCATCCGGAATATCATCCTTATATTTATTATGGGAATACGTACCCTCTTCATGGGAGTAGGCAAACACACCCAGGCGGTTAAACCTGAAGTCGGATATAAATTCTTTCAGTTCAAGAAAATCTTTCTCTGTCTCCCCGGGATGACCGGCAATAAGGGTCGTCCTGATAGCTGCTCCTGGGATTTCCTCCCTGAGTCTGTGAAGGATGGCCTCTGTCTCCCTGCGGTTATGCGATCTTTTCATCAAACCAAGCATCCTGTCGGTTATATGCTGAACAGGGATATCAACATAGCTGCAGATTTTAGGATTTTCACGGATAGAAGTTATAAGCTTTTCCGGGAAGCTGGCAGGATACAGATACTGCAGCCTGATCCATTCTAAATGTTCAATATTCAGTAATTCATCCAACAATTCTGGTAAAGACTGTTTCTTATATAGATCCAGACCATAGTAACTGAGGTCCTGGGCGATAAGGATAATCTCCCGGACACCTTTTTCTGAAAGCCGCTTGGCTTCCGTTACAAGTTCTTCAACTGGCCGGGAGATATATTTTCCTCGTATAGCAGGAATGGCACAGAAAGCACAGGTGCGATCGCAACCCTCTGCGATTTTAAGGTAGGCATAGTGGCCGGGTCCTGTAATTATCCGGTCTGTAAGTAATTCCCTGTCCAGATCCAAACCCAGCTCATGCAGGACATCATTCATACTATTAACGCCGAAATATTTACTGGCTTCCGGGATTTCTGCTTTAAGATCATCCATATAACGCTCAGAAAGACAACCCATTACATAGAGATTATTTATTTCTCCGACATTCTTTTTCCTGACAAAGCTTAGAATTGTGTCAACACTCTCCTGTTTGGCATCATTAATAAATCCACATGTATTAATTATGACCGTATGTGCCGGGGTGGCTTCAGAATTGTACACTAAATCGTAACCTCCGGCCTCAAGCTGTATCATCAGCTTTTCAGAGTCAACGAGGTTTTTGGAGCACCCGAGTGTAACAATATTGATTTTCTTTTTCTCCAAGGATTTAAAATTTAGCCTGCATGACAGAAGCAAGGCAAGAAGGTATTACTGAGGTAAAATTGAGGCGCACAAAGGAATCTATAACACTGGTCAGCTGAAAAGCGAATCGACGAACTCAGTACGGTTGAATATCAGAAGGTCATCGAGCTTTTCACCAATCCCGATATATTTGACAGGTATCTTGAACTGGTCTGAAATACCAATCACAACACCCCCTTTTGCAGTTCCATCCAGTTTTGTTATTACCAGGGCGGTTACTTCGGTAGATGCTGTGAATTGCCTGGCCTGCTCAAATGCATTCTGTCCTGTTGATCCGTCAAGTATCAGCAGAACCTCATGGGGAGCATCGGGAATTACTTTCTCCATTACCCTTTTGATCTTCGATAATTCAGTCATCAGGTTGATCTTATTATGGAGCCTGCCTGCCGTATCAATTATTACAACATCAGCTTTTCCTGAAACTGCCGACCTGAGTGTATCAAACGCTACAGAAGCAGGATCTGATCCCATCTTCTGTTTTACCAGAGGAACCCCCACCCTGTCGGCCCATATCTGCAGCTGATCGATAGCTGCTGCACGGAAAGTATCGGCTGCACCAATAACTACTTTCTTCCCTTCAGATTTAAACATATGAGCAAGTTTCGCTATTGTTGTTGTCTTTCCCACACCATTTACACCAACTACCATGATGACAAACGGTGTTTCCGGTGAAGACAGGTTAGTGGAATTTTTCGCTACAACCTGGTTTTGTTCCAGCAGAGCGACGATCTCTTCCTTTAAGATAGCATTAAGTTCACTGGTATTTAAGTACTTGTCCCTGGCCACCCTGGCCTCGATCCTTTCTATTATATTCAGAGTGGTCGTCACACCGACATCAGAGGATACCAGTACTTCCTCCAGGTTATCCAGGACTTCATCATCAACTTTGGATTTACCAACAACGGCCCTTGATAACTTATGAAATACGCTTTCCTTTGTCTTCTCGAGTCCCTTTTCAAGACTTTCTTTTTTCTCTTTGCCCAGAAATCCCAGTAAAGCCATTAAGCGATTAATTGTTTGTCAGTAAATATAAAAAAAGCTCCCTTCTGCAAAGAAGAAAGCCATATTTATTTCATACAAAACAGGATAAGCTACTTCTTCCTGAAGAAGTCATTAATATGGTCGTTATGGACGATCTCTTCCTTAAAAAGATAAGAGCCCGATTTTGCAGACTTTGTCATTTTAATACACTTGGTGAATGACTTGCCTGCCCCTGTTTTCAGTGTTGCAACAACTTTCTTTGCCATGGTTTATCTTTCTATTTTATCTCTCTGTGAATAGTGTATTTCTTCAGAACCGGATTATATTTTTTCCTCTCCAGCCGATCGGGAGTATTCTTCCTGTTTTTTGTGGTAATATATCTTGATGTACCCGGCTGACCACTCTCCTTATGCTCCGTACATTCCAGAATTACCTGCTGCCTGTTGCCTTTAGCCTTCTTTGCCATTTTCTATCTCTGTTTAATAATTCAAAATGTAACCTTTTTCCCTTGCTTCCTTAAGAGCTGTGTTCAGACCCTTCTTACTTATCAGACGTATACCTGCAGCTGATATTTTAAGTGTGATCCACCTCTCCTCCTCAGCCAGGTAATATCTCTTCATGAAAAGATTAGGATAGAACTTCCTTTTTGTTCTTCTTTTCGAGTGCGATACGTTGTTTCCTACCATCGCCGTCTTCCCTGTGACCTGACAAATCTTTGACATTATATTTGCTTTATATTCTGAGTAATGTTTCGTCTTTAAAAACGAAGCGCAAAATACGTGTTTTTTATCCGATTATACAAATTATTGATATATTTTTTTTCTGATTACCTCTATAGGTTTAAAATCTGCTTTCTGAGAAGGTTAAGTGCAGCCAGGGAGAATCTTTTAATATTATTGGCCCTGTCTGTGCCAAAAATATGTTTTTCTGCAATGGTACCCTTACCAGAGGCCACAGCAATCCATAGTGTTCCAACAGGTTTTTCATCAGTCCCTCCGTCAGGTCCTGCGATACCTGAAGTTGCAACGGCATATGACACATTCAGAGCTCTTCTTGCTCCTTCCGCCATTTGGGTTACAACCTGTTCGCTTACAGCTCCATTTTCATCAATAGTGTTATTGTCAACGCCAAGCATCTGGCATTTTACCTGGTTTGCATAGGCCACAATGGAACCCTGAAAATATGCCGAGCTGCCCGGGATACTGGTAATCATACTGGCTATTTCACCTCCTGTGCAGCTTTCCGATGTGCCGACAGTCTCCCCTCTCTCTTTAAGGATTCTCCCGATCACCATTTCAAGGGAGTCTTCATTCTCACCATAAATATATTCAGGTATTATTTCATATAGCTTCCCAACCTGATTATCGAGTAGTTCTGCTAAAGATCCATGGCTGCTGCCGGTAGCAGTAAGCCTTAGCTTAATGATACCTGATGCGGGCAGGTAAGCAAGTTTTATGCTTTCAGGAAGGCCTGCCTCAAAGTCAGTCAGTATTTCTGCAAGCTTTGCCTCAAACGTACCATATGTCATTATATTCCTGTGTATTATGACTTGTGATCTGAAGCGTTTATTGAGTTCAGGAAGAACATGATCCGTCATTATATGCTTCATCTCATACGGTACCCCGGGCATTGAAACGAAGATTGTTCCGTCCTTCTCAAACCACATGCCCGGTGCAGTACCCATGTTATTTGCTAGTATACGGCATGACTCAGGTACTTCTGCCTGCCGCCTGTTATTTTCATTCAGAGTGAGGCTTCGTTTCCTTAACAGTTTCTCGATCGTGAGTAGCACTGAATTGTCCGGAACCAGCCGTGTACCGAAGAAATCGCACAATGCAGGTTTTGTTATATCGTCGCTTGTAGGACCCAGTCCGCCTGTAATAAGAACAACTTCACTCCTGCCGGAGGCTTCAGCAAGCGCACCAATTATGTCTTCTCTCCTGTCGTGTACAGAGATAATCCTGCAGACATCAAATCCGGCCCTGCTTAATTCAGCGCCTATCCAGGCTGAGTTGGTATCTGTTGTTTGTCCTATCAGAAGCTCGTCTCCGATAGTAATTATTGCTGCCTTCATTATTCTGAAGTTAAAAGAGGCCGGACTCAATTGAGCAAGCCTCTTTATTATTTGAGCGGGAAATGGGATTCGAACCCACGACCCTCAGCTTGGGAAGCTGATGCTCTACCCCTGAGCTACTCCCGCAATTATTAATTTCGGAATTCGGATTTGCGATTTAGGATTTGAAAATCTCAAAATTAGCAATAAATCCGCAATCCACAATCAATTGAGCCTCCAATGGGACTCGAACCCACGACCTGCTCATTACGAATGAGCTGCTCTACCAACTGAGCTAAGGAGGCAAATTCAAGCTGCAAATATATGAAAAATCATTCCAGTTTTTCCAGTCTGCCAAGTAATGGCGGATGAGAATAATGAAAAAAGACATATGCCGGGTGAGGCATCATGTTTGAAAGGTTTTTAACAGAAAGTTTTTTCAGAGCCATTGCAAGTGCTGCGGGATTAAAATGCTCTTTCGCAAACCTGTCAGCTGCAAATTCGTTCTGCCTTGATATATAATTTGTCAGCAGGCCAATAAGTAAGGAGACAGGACTGTATAGTATGCCAAATACAACGAGTCCAAGGTGGAAGCTTGGTTCAGGCGATCCTATTGCCTGCGATAAGCGGGGACTGTTAACCACGAGAGAGAAGAGGAACAACATTAAGCCAGTAACAATAACAGAGATAAGTAGTGACATTAGCACATGCTTCTTTCTGTAATGGCCTATTTCATGAGCAAGTACTGCCACTATCTCCTCTTCAGTCAGCTCATTCTGAAGAGTATCATACAGTACAATTCTTTTTTTTGGTCCGAAACCTGAGAAGTAGGCATTTGCCTTGGTACTCCTCTTGGAGCCATCTATTATGTAAATGTTTTTTAATCTGAATCCTGTTTTGTGTGCAAAAGTCTCGATCGCGGTCCTGAGCGATCCCTCCTGCAAAGGTGTTTGCTTGTTAAAGAGCGGGACGATCAGTTCGGAATAGAAGAAATTTATAAAGATGGAGAAAAGTGTAATTAGTACCCAGGCATAAATCCAGAAGCTTTTCCCGGTCTTGTAGTAGAACCAGGTTATTAAACCCAGTACAGGAACTCCAACCAGCAGAGCCAGGAACCACGATTTGATATGGTCAGTTATGAAGGTCCTGACGGTCATTTTATTAAATCCGAACTTCTTTTCAATTACAAAAGTATCATAGATGCTGAATGGGACATTGACAAGATCTGATCCAAGTCCTATCATTCCGAAAAAGACAAGTGATATTATCACCATGTTAAGGCTTACTGATCTGGCAAGGTTATCCAGCATGGCAAAACCACCGGCGATGATCATTAAAATAATTATTGACAGGTTAAATGCTGAGGACCAGAATGATAATTTCCAGTTCTCTCTCTGATACAACTGTGTCTTCCTGTATTCATCCTCATCGCAGATACCCTTTAATTTGTCGGGAAGGGTTGGGGACCACATAAGGTTATTAAGATGATCGAGGTATCGTTGAACAACAAATCCCACGACTGGAATAATGATTATCAGGTAGAAAATATAATTGTGCATATATGCCAGGGTATAAATAAAAGAAGCAGGGCGCCCTTTTAAAATAAGTGTGGAATAAATATGTCTCGCTGCATTTCCTCGTGCTAAAAGGATGGGTGCCCTGCGGTTCTGTAAAGATAATAAATATTTTTAAGTTAACATACCTCCACAAACATGAATTGTTT
>CAYQBZ010000188.1:0-6870 GCA_964415855.1 uncultured Rikenellaceae bacterium | reverse complement strand
AGAAGTGATATCATAAGAGCCAGAATTATCGACAGGGCTATATTGGCATCAATATGAGAGATCCTTTTCATCTCTATACCTTCAAACCTCTCTATGTGGAAGAAGATCCTGCGTGTAAGGAATATTATTATGGAAACAGTAACCAGAACTGCGAAAATATCACCCGATGCCATTATAATATTATAAACAGGACCAAGGAATTTTAAGACTTTCTCGGTCCCGGCAATACCATCAATAACCATTTCCATGCTTCCAATAAGGATAACACAGAAACCCCAGAATACCAGTGCATGAAAAAGTCCTGTCACCGGGCGGCGGAATATCCTGGTCTGCCCAAAAGCGACAGAGAGCATTACATTTATCCTCTTCCTGATATCCCTTACCGGAAAAGCCGGCCTGGTAAACCTGAAAAATCTGATTAGCCTGTTAACTGTCCAGGAAAAGATCCCGACTGTAAGAAGAAGGGTTAATGTAAAAATAAGCTGTTTCGTCATTTCAGATTAACTAAAATTATATTCTCGCGTGGTATAGACGTTGCATGCAGCGTTTTTACTATTTTATTGACTTTACTGCTTCCACAAGTTTCGGAAGTATCTTCATGGCATCGCCTACTATTCCATATTGTGCTGCTTCAAAGATTGGAGCATCTTTATCTGTATTGACTGCAACGATGTACTTCGATGAGCTTATTCCTGCAAGATGCTGTGTAGCTCCGGAAATACCTACCGCCACATACAGATTCGGCGCTATTATCTTACCTGTTTGTCCGGTATGTTCTTCATGAGGTCTCCACCCTTCATCAGAAACAGGGCGTGAACATGCTGTGGCTGCGCCCAGCAGTTCTGCAAGCTCAACCAGGGGAGGCCAGTTATCCGGCGACTTCATTCCTCTTCCGCCAGAGACAACAATATCAGCATCTGTAAGGACCAGTTTTCCCGACTGCTTCTGAACATCCTTAACAACAGTCTTAAACAATGAATTATCGACATCAATAATCATGTTTTCAATTGTTGCTGTACCTCCTGTTTCAACCACGTCAAAGGAGTTTTGGGCAAGAGTAAGTATCTTAATGTCTGATCTGATCACAAGATGAGCAAAGGCATTTCCTGAAAATGTTCTCTTGTATACAGTGAACGGATCCAGATTAAGAGGCAGCCTGCTTACACCTGAGCCTATCCCTGCTTTTAGCCTGACAGACAACCGTGGTGCAATTGCTTTACCCGTATTATTGTTAGATATAATAATAATTTTACTCTTCTCCTTTTGCGCTATCTCTGCGAGGACTGCCGCATATGCCTGGTTGTCGAGCCCTGTAAGTCTTTCATCACTGACATTAATTATCCTTGATGCACCATATCTCCCAAGCTTTGAAAGTTCGTTTTCATCTGCTTTTCCTAAAGATACAGCCGTAACACTGGCATTAACCATTTTAGCAACTGCTGCTGCATATGAGACCAGCTCAAATGAGAGCTTTTTAAATTTACCGTCCCAATTCTCCGTATAGACTAATACTGACATATCGTATTGATTTACTGGTTAATAACTAATTATCAGATTACTTTTGCCTCATTTTGCAGAAGATCGATAAGCATAGCGGGATTTTCTGCATCAATGAATTTGCAGGCAGCGCGGGGAGCCGGCTTCTCATATATCACGATATTTGTTAGCGGCTCAAACGGAACAGGTTCGACAAGCTTGACAGTCTTTGACCGTGCCATCATGATACCACGCATTGCAGCTATTCTGGGTTCTTTTGCAATCCCTTTCTGAACAACAGCCACAAACGGGACAGGTACGGTTACAACCTCTTTCCCCCCGTCTATCTCACGTGTAAGAACAGGCCGGCCATCTTCAATTTTCAGCTCCGACACTGCGGAGACAGACGGAACGCCAAGAAATTCTGCGATCATCCCGCCTACCATTGAGCCGTTATAATCGCTCGATTCAATACCACACATTATTATATCAAAGTGCTCTTTCTTAACCACTTCAGCAATTTGGGCGGCAACAAACCATCCATCTGCCGATCCGGCATCTACCCTGACTGCATCATCAGCTCCTATTGCAAGAGCTTTACGGATTGTTGGCTCTGAGGATGCAGGACCTACATGGACCACAGTAACCGTCTTTATTCCGCTGGCCGGATCATCCTTTAGCTCAAGGGCACGGGTCAGTGATAATTCATCCCATGGATTTATTACCCACTGTATGCCGGTAGTGTCAATCGAAATATTTCCCTCTCCAAACTTTATCTTAGTTGTGGTGTCGGGAACATTACTGATACAAACCAGAATTTTCATTAAGCTTATATATTAGTTATATAATTTATTATTAATATGTTAAATGAATCGCCATGATTCCTTTATCCCTCGAGGCGGCAAATATAATAATTAATACTTCACAATCAAATCGGAAATTTACCACCCTCATTCCACGTTCGAAACCATACCTGAAGATAACTACTTATTATACTGTTCCCTGGCATGTGACGATTATCGGAATTAACCATTATGGTCGAAACAACCGGTATCGGATAATATAAATCAGCAATGTTTTGCCGACACTCTGCTATAATCCGGATTAATAAAATTAATTTCGCGACAATATATAATAATGCTGTAAAATTCACAATCGGTTGAATAATTCCGTCAAAACATATGGCTCTGTTATGCTGGCAATGATCTTCTGGTCATTTTCATTCATCTGGTTCAAGATAGCAAATAAAACATTTCATCCTATTACCATTGTATTCATCAGGCTCCTCTTTTCTGTTATTATCCTTACCGTATACCTTGTTATAACAAAGAAATACATGAAGATAATGAAAGGGGACCGGAAACTGTTTCTGATGCTGGCCCTGTTTGAGCCCTTTTTCTACTTTCTCGGAGAAAGCTTCGGGCTAACCTATGTCTCGGCAACATTATGTTCGGTATTTATTTCAACAATTCCTGTGTTTGCTACAATCGGGGCATGGCTGATCTTCAGGGAGAGGCTCAGGATGATGAACTATACCGGAATAATTCTTTCATTCATAGGTGTCCTGGTATTCATCCTGAATAAGAACGGGTCTCTTTCGTTCAATATAAAGGGATTGGGACTTCTTTTCTTTGCAGTAATGTCAGCAGTTGGCTATAATCTTGTGCTGGGGCGCCTCGTAGGATCTTACAGTCCTGTATATATAGTAAATGTCCAGAATATTATCGGGACCTTGTTATTTCTTCCCCTCTTTCTTGCCCTTGACTTCAGGCATTTTATCAATACTCCCTTTACATTGGAGTTGTTCCTGCCTGTCATAGAGCTGGCATTCTTTGCATCGTGCGGCGCCTTTATCCTTTTTGCCTATTCGGTTAGGAATATGGGAGTAACAAAGGCCAATGTCTTTTCGAATTGTATACCGCTCTTCACTGCACTTTTTTCCTTCATTTTACTTGGAGAGAAGCTTACCGTGCAGAATATAATTGGAATGATAATAGTCATCTGTGGGCTTTTTCTGTCGCAGATGAACGGCAGAAAAAAGAGTATTGATGAAGCGCTTGTTCTGACCGGGAAAACTGCTTAAGGGATTATTCTATATTCTGTTCATTAATACTATTTTAGGGGTGCGAACGTTTAAATAAATCGTGTTATATTTGAAACGTAATGAAAGTTATTGGAAAGAGAGTACTTAATATGCTTCTCCTCAGCCTTGCAATGTCAGCTTCTTTTTCACAGACAGGAGGTGACAATGTATATGAGTTTCTTAACCTTACCCATTCCGGTCTCGTATCATCCCTTGGTGGATCCAATGTATCCCTCAATTCAGGTAATCTTAATCTTGCATATCACAATCCGGCTCTTCTCACACCTGCTATGGACAATACCCTGGCTTTAAATTATGTCAACTACTTTGCAGGTATCAATTACGGTCTTGCGATATTCTCAAAATCATTTCCCGGGACGGGTAATTTTGCTGCCGGGCTCACCTACCTGAACTATGGATCCTTTATTGAGGCTGATGCTTCAGGAATAATAACCGGTAGTTTCGGTGCAGCCGAGTATGCATTTCCGATTATATATTCACGGGAGATTGATTCCCTCTTTTCCATAGGGATTAATTTAAAACCGGTATTGTCGCATCTTGAACAATATACATCATTCGGATTTGCGGTTGACATAGGAGCATCATGGCACAACCGGTCAAATCTCTTCTCAGCAGGTATAGTTATAAGAAACGCCGGGTACCAGGTCACTACCTATGCAGGCGAACCTCACCAGAAACTGCCATTTGAAATACAGGCCGGATTAACCAGGGAACTTGCACATGCCCCCTTTCGTTTCTCCTTAACACTTAAACATCTCGAAAAGTACGACCTTACTCATCTCTACACATATACCGGTTCATCAGATTTGTCAGGAAGTGAAGAAGCGGAATTTTTTGAAAACCTGTTAAGACATGCCATTGTGGGAGCTGAATTGATACCACATAAGAATTTCTATTTCAGCGGAGGATTCAACTACCAGAGGCGTCGAGAGCTGCAGGTTGAATCTAATGTATCAACGGTTGGATTTTCATGGGGATTCGGAATAAATACTTCATGGATGGATATAGAATTCGGGAGGGCCGCATATCATCTTGCAGGATCGTCCAACCATGTTTCTGTCATCCTGAGACCTGATAATATTTACAGGAAGTCACGTAACTGAAATTATTGCGGATGGATGTGTTCCTTTAATAAAATAATATGGAAAAAAGACTGATCATTGCGATCGATGGTTACTCATCGTGTGGAAAAAGTACTTTTGCCAGGGCCATTGCCAGGCAACTGAAATACATATTTATTGACAGCGGAGCGATGTACCGGGCAGTGACCCTGTATTGCATGAGAAGGAACTTTATAGGTAAGGGCGGAGTATATACAGCCAGTGTATTGTCAGAACTGAGAGATATTCATATTGATTTCATATACAACCCGGACAAAGATGAATATGAGACTTATCTCAACTCTGACAATGTTGAAAAAGAGATACGGAGCATGGATGTTACGGCCTATGTGAGCAGGGTAAGTCAGATCCCTGAGGTCAGGACCCGTATGGTAGAGCTGCAGAGACAGATTGGCATTTATAAGGGTATAGTCATGGACGGAAGAGATATCGGAACGGTTGTTTTTCCGGATGCCGATATAAAGATCTTTATGACGGCTTCCGTTGACATCAGGGCAAGGAGGAGATACGACGAGCTCAGGGGCAAGGGTATTGTAATTGATTTTGAGGAGATCAAAAGAACTATTATTGCACGTGATATTGCTGATGAGAACAGGGATATAAGCCCTCTGAAGAAAGCGGATGATGCAATTACGCTCGATAACACCAGGATGACCGTTGAAGAACAGATGACGTGGATCAATAAAATAATTGAAGAGAAGTTGAATGGAGGTTGAAATTGACAATAAGTCGGGTTTCTGCTTTGGAGTGGAGAATGCCGTTATGATTGCTGAAAAAGCACTCCTGCGGGGTGAAAAGGTCTATTCTCTTGGCGCTATCGTGCACAACGATAAAGAAGTGGAACGTCTTTCAGCGATGGGACTTAAGACTGTGGACCGTGAAACCTTCATGAAACTTAAGAATTCCAAGGTACTGATCAGGGCCCATGGTGAACCTCCCGAGACATATGCTGCAGCAGGAAGAAACAACATTACAATAATTGAAGCTACATGTCCTATAGTAAAGAAGCTACAGTCTAAAATAAGGGATTCATGGAAAAATACCAGGGAGGACCACGGACAGGTGGTGATATTCGGCAAGCCAGGTCATGCCGAGGTAATAGGCCTTATCGGGCAGATACACCATAATGGTATACTAGTATCCGGACCTGACGACTTAACCAGGATAGACGTAACACGTCCCATTCATCTGTTCGCACAGACTACTATGAGTGTTCAGGATTACAGCAATTTCATACAGGCTCTTCGGACAAAGATGATCGAGAAGGGCACCGATCCTGAAAAAAACCTTATTATTAACAATACAATCTGCGGGCAGGTCTCGAACAGGGAACCTCATCTGAAAGATTTTGCCCGGAAGCATGATATAATTATATTCGTCAGCGGGAAGGACAGCTCAAATGGGAAGATGCTCTATTCTGTATGTAAAGGAATAAATCCCGACACACATTTTATTACATCAGCAGAAGAAATAAATCCGGCCTGGTTCGACGGAAAAAGATCGGCAGGTGTTTGCGGTGCCACTTCAACACCAAAATGGCTTATCGAACAGGTACGTGACATAATATTAAATATCTGAGAACAGGAGAGTTTCCTCATTTGCCGGGAAAAATAATTCTATTAATTTTACCGCCTGATAAGATACCAAGATGGGAAAGATCAAGAGAATAGGGGTTCTGACATCAGGAGGAGATGCGCCCGGTATGAATGCGGCGATACGCGGAGTAACACGTACTGCTATTTACAATAACCTTGAAGTAATGGGTATCCGACATGGGTACCAGGGTCTGATAAATGCAAATTTCAAACCTCTCCATGCCCACAGTGTAAGCGATATTATTCAAAGAGGCGGTACAATACTCAAGACTGCAAGGTGCGAGGAGTTCAGGACACCGGAAGGCAGGCTTAAAGCTTTCAATAATCTCAGGGAGGCTGAGATTGACGGCGTGGTGGTTATTGGCGGCGACGGTTCATTTACAGGAGCTAGGATCTTCAATGAAGAATACGATATTCCGTTTATTGGAGTGCCCGGTACCATAGACAACGATATATACGGAACAGATTATACAATAGGATATGATACAGCACTAAATACTGTTATTGAGGCTGTTGATAAAATAAGAGATACAGCCAGCGCTCATAACAGGATGTTTTTTATTGAAGTAATGGG
>CAYQBZ010000187.1:0-6883 GCA_964415855.1 uncultured Rikenellaceae bacterium | reverse complement strand
TTAAATGTAATATTCTTAAATATCCTATATTCAGCCCTTATATCACAGAAGTCCTCAGCCTCCGCAAGTATACCTGCGATATGGTCCGAGACCAGTTCACGGTCCTCTCCCTCTTTATATCCCATTACACTCTCAATATGGGAAACATCCAGTTTCAGATCCTTAAAATCAATATTATATGTCTTTTGTGTCATTACCTCATAAGTACATTATGGCAGTCATAACTATGCATCACAGAAAGAACATTTTTAAATTCCCCCAGGTTGAAGGGGGGAAGAAGGGTAAGTATTTATCCCTGACTCTTTAACAATTCTTTCCACAACGGATTCCCAACCCATTGTCATTATATGTATTCCGTTTATTCCTTTCTTATTTTTCAAGGCTTGAATTATCTCCAGAACGATCTGTACTCCCTCCTCAGAAGCTGAATCTCCGGCCTTTTTCATGCGATCCAGGATTTTTTCGGGTATTGTGATCCCTGGAATTTTTGTGTGAAGGTACTGTGCTACATTATAACTTTTAAGAGGAGCCAATCCTATCAGAATATATACTTTATCGAGCACATCCCTTTTGTCAAGCTGCTCGAGCCACAAATCAAGCCTGTCAGGTTCGAAAATTATGTTGGTTTGAATAAACTGTGCTCCGGCATTTACTTTCTTTTGATCTTTTATAGCCTGTAAAACCGGATCTGTTGCAAAGGGAGAAGAGGCAGCCCCCAGGAAAAGCCTGGGCGGGTCTTTTATCCTGGTGCCATCGAGATAAATTCCTTCATCGCGCATTCGTCTTAATATCCAGATCATCTGTACTGAATCGACATCGACGAAATTCATATTCCCTGTTGGCGACGGACCTATAACCGGATTATCGCCTGTAATACAGAGAATATTTCTTATTCCCATGGCGCTGGCTCCTATTATATCCGACTGGATACCTGTCCTGGTAGTATCACGGGCCGCAATCTGCAAAACAGGTTCAGCTTTAATACCAATGGCAACACTACAACATGCAATACTCGCCATTTTAGGCCGGGCCGAGGAGGAATCTGTAAAGTTGACTGCTCTTACATAAGGTTTCACAAGTTCAATATCCTTAACAAGCTTTGTCTTGTCTGAGCCGAACGGGGGTGTCACCTCAGTAGCCACGACAAATTCTCCTCTCTTCAGGCTCTTTTCAAACTCTGATGCAGGTTCCGCATATAGCGGTGCATGATATTCCGAATCGCCTTTCCACCAGTCTGGCTGACGAATAGTCTTAAAGACACTGTCCCACACCTCTCTCTTCTTCTTTTTGTCCTTCGACAGGACACCTGCAATAAATTTCCCTGTACCAACTTTCCTTATCTGCCTGACAACCTCTCCCCATGTTTCATTTCCAACCTTACTCCAGTCGAGAGGAGGCAATATTTCAAGCAGAGTCTCATCCCTCCCTGTTCTGATGGCTCTTTCGTAAATGGCATTCCAGACACATTTACGGGTTTCATCGACATAACATCTCCTATCCGGGGTAACTCCGCCACATGGACCATTTCTCATTCCCTTGGGACATTCCATAGGGCAGATGAAAGCGGTCTCCTGAAGCAGACAATTTCCGCACATCCTGCAGCCAAAAAGCGGACCCTTAATACTAAGTTCCATTCTTGCCAGCAGCCACCTTCCGAAAAGCTCTCTTTTAAAAGGATAAAAGGCAGGTTGCCATCTGCGAGCGGGTTTTATACCGGACATGTTAATCTGATAATATATTTACGGGAGACAACTAAACATTATTTGCCTGGAAGTACTCCACAAATCTGACTGCATAATCGTCTCTTCCAAGAATGAGATCAGTTGCCCTCACTGCAGCTGTGATTTTTTCAGGATTGGCAATAGGACACGTCAGACCGTTAAGGATCGACAGGGTCATGAAAGCGGAATTCAACACCTCCCGGTCAGGCAGGCCAAATGAAATATTACTGGCACCCTGGGTAATATTAAGTCCCAGTTTTGTATGCACAAGCCGCATCGTTTCCAGGGTAACCAGGCATGCCGTCGGATCGGCGCTAACCGCCATCGCAAGGGGATCAATAATAACATCCTCTTCACTTATACCTGATTTAACTGCTCTCTCCACTATCTTTTCTGCTATTGCAAGTCTCTTTTCAGGTTCGTGTGTTATCCCGTCATCGTCCATTGTAAGACCTATAATTGCTGCTCCATACTCTTTTGCAATGGGAAGAAGAGTCTTAAGTGAATCTTCTTCTCCGTTTACAGAATTAATAAGACACTTGCCTCCTGCCACCTTTAAGGCAGCCTCTATGGCCCTGGGATTTGGTGAGTCCAGGCAAAGGGGAATATCAAATTTCTGCTTTATTGCCAGAACGGTCTCAGGTAACAGCCTTACATCATCAACACCGGGGAAGCCAACATTGACATCCAGTACATCGGCCATAGCCTTTATCTGAGTGCCGGCAAGTTCCAGCACATATTCAAAATTTCCTTGCTGGAGCGTGGAGACAAGCTTCTTTCTCCTGGTAGGATTTATACACTCCCCGATAATCACTACCGGACCAGAGGTGTCAATTACCACTTCACTCGATGTTCCACGTAATACTGTCTGCATATTACTTTAACTCTCTATGAAACCAGTTTCTTAAGATAATTTACAGCACCCTGAGGATCGGGAGAATAAAAATCAGCTCCTATCTTTTCGCAATATTCCATTGTTACCGGGGCTCCTCCCACAAGTATTCTCGATTCAGAATGCTTCTCTTTTATTGAAACAACTGTCTTTCTCATGTTCTCCATTGTGGTTGTCAGCAGGGCCGAGAGCCCTATGATTGCATCAGGATGTTCCTCAATAGCTTTCATGAATTTTTCCGGGCCGACATCCACCCCAAGGTCTATCACTTCCCATCCTCCTCCCTCAATCATCATCGCAACCAGGTTCTTCCCGATATCGTGCAGGTCACCCGATACCGTACCTATGATGAATTTCCCTTTTCTTTTGGTCTCTCCGGACTGGAAATAAGGCTTAAGGTGCACCATGGCGCTATTCATTGCCTTGGCAGCCATAAGCATCTGGGGTACATATATCTCCTTCCTGCTGAATTTATCACCAACTTTTGACATTGCTGTGATCAGAGCATTTTCCAGTATCTGATCAGGAGTAGCACCCTCTTCAAGTGCCCTTTTAGCAAGCTCATCAGCGCCATCCTGGTCTTTCATGTTCGGGGGATAAGGAGATGCCTTGTTGATCTTTCCGAACTCAACACATTGAGATAATTTATCGAGAGTAGTATCCATAATGTCTCCTTATTTGTTACAGATAAATAAAACTATTTTCCAAATACAATTATAACAGAATTTTAAAACCGGGTCAAAGTAATTTATTATATTCTGTCTCTTCTCAAAATTATATAATTATTTTTGTCCTGCAACCGATTGCATCGATATTTTCGCCTCATAATAGCTATGAAATACTACCTTTAAGGATGATATTTCACAATATAATAAACCAATAGATCAGTACCTGGACATATGAAATACTTACTTCCATTTTTGATCCTTCTGATTTTTATCAGTAAGGCATCATCTCAGAGCCCTACAATTGGTGATTTCCGGTACAATGCTGATATAGGCGACCCAAAAATATCAGGCTCTGCAGTCTATAACGATCATGATCAGAGCTACTCAGTCAAAGGAGCCGGTTATAACATCTGGTTTGACCGGGATGAATTCCACTATCTGTATAACAGGATAAAAGGTGACTTCATCCTTACTGCCAATTTTGAATTTGCCGGCAAGGGCAGGGAGGCACACAGGAAAACCGGATGGATGGTAAGAGAGTCTGCTGATGAAAAATCATCGCATATCTCTGCAACTGTTCATGGTGACGGGTTAACCGTTCTCCAGTGGAGAGGTGAGGCAGGTGCGGCGATGCGTGATCCCCAGGATGAGATTTTTGCTGCCGATTCAGCCCATGATGTCATTCAGATTGAAAGGTCAGGAAAAGTAATAATAATGAGAGCAGCACATTCCGGGAAACCGTTTGACGTTGTCGCGACCCATGAAATGGCAAATATGCCGGACGAAGTTCTCGCAGGACCCTTCATTTGTTCACACAATCCTGATGTTACTGAAGAGGTCAGGATATGGAATGTAAGGATAGATAATCCCGTAGCCGAAAATTATAACCCGGGCAGGTCAGGTTACCCGGGCTGCAGATTGGAAACTATGAATATCGCTGACGGGGTCAAAAAAGTAATTTTTGAAAAAGCAGGCAGATTTGAAGCTCCCAACTGGATGCCTGACGGTAAATATCTTCTTTTCAATATGGATGGATCGCTTTATAAGATCCCAATTGAGGGTGGAGACCTTGTCAAGCTCAATACAGACTTCGCTAACAGGCTAAATAACGATCATGGAATATCATTCAACGGAAAGCTCCTGGCTGTCAGTAATCAGAAAGACGGCCCTGAGGGTAGCGGATCGGCCGTTTATATACTTCCGTTAAAAGGAGGTGTTCCAAGATTGATAACGGAAGAGACTCCATCCTACTGGCACGGCTGGGCGCCCACTAATAAAGAAGTGATATATGTTGCAATCCGTGACGGGAAGAAAGTATATAACATTTATAAAAATTCCATTAAGGGAGGAAAAGAGGTCGCACTTACCGATATAAAGGATGGTGAGCATGTTGACGGTTGTGAATATTCTCCCGATGGAAAATATATCTACTATAATGGTAATCATACCGGTACAATGCAGATATGGCGTATGAAACCCGATGGTTCCGGCAGGGAGCAGCTCACTTTTGACAGTTACAATGACTGGTTCCCGCATATCTCACCTGACGGACGCTGGATAGTAATGATCTCTTTCTCCCCCGAGGTTGATGCGAACAGTCATCCCTCCTATAAGCGTGTTATGCTCCGACTAATGCCGGTATCAGGGGGAGAACCAGACGTGATAGCCTACCTGTATGGAGGACAGGGCACGATAAATGTCCCATCGTGGTCCCCTGACAGTAAACAGATTGCATTTGTAAGTAATTCTGGCAAATAAACAGAGTATTTTTTTCAGCTCGCCTGGATGTTCCTAAGCCTGTCGCAAAGATCCTTAAGTCCTTCCGGAGAATTGCCCCCCGGCTGCTCTACTGTAGTCCATCCGCTGTAGCCTATGGCATCCAGGGCATTCATCACGGCACTCCAGTTAACATCACCCTCCTGTAAACTGACCCTGAAACCTGCGTTCTTTCCTTCCTTATTGGCAATCTTGTTGCTGAATTCTTTAATATGTACCTTGGCAATTCGTTTACCGAGTATCCTGATCCACTGCTCCGGCCATCCATAGACAAGAACGTTACCACAATCAAAATAAAATCCAACAAAGGGCGTTTTGAACTGGTCAACATAAGAAGCTGCTTCCATCGGACTCAGAAGAAAATTATTCCAGACATTCTCGATGGCAATTCTGACTTTGAGGTTGATCGCGACAGGAATTACTTTCCTGATTTCTTCAACAGTTCGACCCCAGCATTCATCATATGTAACTGTTCCGCTGACGCGTCCCGGTACCAGCAGCACCGTATCGGCACCATATGTGGCAGCATCTTCAAGTGAAAGCTTAAGTGCTTCAACTCCCTGTTCCCTTACAGCAGGATCAGGATCTGAAAGGAGGAACTTCCAGTGCATAGCGCCACAAACACTGGGAACAGGCAACCCGGTTGCATCCCGGGCTTTAAGAACCTCATCCCTGTTAAGATGACTCATCACCTCAACACCGTCAAAACCGGCATCTTTTGCAGCCAGGAATTTTTCCATAATTGTCTTCCCAAACCCAATGTTTCCCCACATTATGCCTTTTTTCAATGACCTTTCCGCCGGAGTCATAAGACCCGATAATCCACGTACCGGAATGGCCGACATCATTGCCGATGCCATAAGAGTATTCCTGGTAAATTGTCTCCTGTTCATAATAATAGGTTTAAACTATTTCAATGATTTTATACTGTCTATACTTTTGGTTCGGCACCTATTACCGGCACTGTCTCCGGGATTCCCGGCACCGGTCCGAAAGCGTATGTTTTTGGTCCGAGATAGAGATCAGAATTCATCACCTCCTCCCAGGTAACATCTTTCCCTGTATATGCCGACATACGCCCCATGATGGTAATAAGCGTAGAGTTTACCTGCGCTTCGGCATCATTAATAGTTTTACCGGTTCGTATGGCTGTCACCAGGTTAATGTGCTCCTGTACATAAGGATCTGTAACCTTCCAGGTAAGGTCTGTTGCGTCATCCTCCGGAGCCGGATATTTCCATATCTCTTCTCCCTTAAGATTATAAAGTGTTCCCCTGGCATTTGCAAAACCGTTTGTCCCAACGATGAATTGTTTCGTCAGATTGCTGCAACCTGTAATCTGACGGGCTGCACAATGAGTATGCATGCCATTTGCATAAATATATTCAATACTGAAGAAGTCATACTGATCGCCGGTAACACGTCTCTGACGGCCACCCCATCCAATAGCTCTTACAGGGTTTTCACCCAGGTACCAGTTCATCACATCGACTTCGTGAATGAACTGCTCCACAATATGGTCACCTGACAACCAGCAGAAATTTGCCCAGTTTCTTAACATATACTCCATATCAGACATGCCAGGCTGCCTTTTAATGACCCATAAAGAGCCTCCATTTCTTATTATATGTGCGCTTACAATATCGCCTATCTCGCCGTTTATTACTCTTCTCCTTGTCTCCATAAAATCTTTCTGTACACGCCTTATAGTACCGCTTTGAATACAGAGTCCCTGTTGCCTGGCCCTTTCAGATGAAACCAAGACCGAACGAGCACCAACAGGATCAACAGCACAAGGCTTTTCCATAAAAATGTGTTTCCCGGCA
>CAYQBZ010000186.1:0-6913 GCA_964415855.1 uncultured Rikenellaceae bacterium | reverse complement strand
GCCGATGCACATATTAAGCGGACTTTGATGGGAAGGGAAGTAGTTGTTGCCGTTACCGGAGGCAGGCTTGACTTTGGTCCGTGGGAACAGATCTTCTATGGCGAGTTTGATGGCAAACGCCGTAAAAGAGTGCTCGTTAAAATAATTGGGGAATAAATGGGTTACTGAAGTTTCATATCCTGTATTATATCCGCAATTCTTTTGTCCAGGAGGTTTTCAGTCTCCTCAAAGTTGTCAACCGACGATAGTGTTGTATTCACACTGAAATAGAACTTGATCTTGGGCTCTGTCCCGGATGGCCTTATAGAGATCTTCGTGCCATCCTCAAGGAAAAACTGTAAGACATCTGCTTTTATAAGGTCAATAAGTGTTGTCGAGTCGTTAAGAAGATCGTGAGAAACCAGCTTTTCGTAATCGTCTATCCTTATTACCCTGCTTTTGTTTATTATTGAAGGCGGATTATTCCTGAACTGAGTCATCATCGCTCTTATTTCATCAGCACCCTCTTTTCCTTTTCTTACAATGTTGATAAGCCTCTCCTTATAAAAACCATATTCTGCATATATGTCAAGCAACAGTTCAAACAATGACTTGCTCCTGCTTTTTGCCCAGGCAGCAGTTTCTGCTATCAGGGCGCAGGAAGCAACAGCGTCCTTATCCCTTGCATAATCTCCGGGCAGGAATCCATAACTCTCTTCACCACCTCCTATGTATTTTTTTGTTCCTTTAAGGTTCTTAATCAGTTCAGCAAAGAATTTAAATCCTGTAAGTACATTAAAATACTGCACATTGTGCTTTTCGGCAATCTTTTCAATAAGGTCGGTTGTAACAATTGTTTTTATAATGTATTCGTTTCCTTTGTACCTTTTTTTCTCCCTGAACTGGGAAAGAATATACCAGATAAGTATAACCCCTGTCTGGTTCCCGTTGAGCAGGATGAATCTCCCTTTTTTGTCCTTCACAGCTATACCCAGCCTGTCTGCATCAGGATCTGTTGCCATAACAAGTTCAGCTCCTGACTCAACAGCTTTTTCAATTGCCATCTTCAGTGCATCAGGCTCCTCGGGGTTAGGGGACTTAACCGTTGGAAAATTTCCGTCAGATATGTCTTGTTCCGGTACACTTATTATATTTTTAAAGCCGAACATTTTCAAAGCAGGTGGTACCAGCTTTATCCCTGTGCCATGGATAGGTGTATATACGATACCGATGTTACTGTGTTTTCCTATAACATCAGGATTTATGCTCATTTTATGTACTTCTCTCAGGAAAAGCTCATCAGTCTCTTTTCCCAGTATCTTAATCTGTTCTCTCCTTCCTTTGAATTTAATCTCACTGACAGATCTGATCTTCCTCACTTCCTTAATGATACCGCTGTCATGAGGAGCCACAACCTGTCCCCCGTCCTCCCAGTAAGCCTTGTAACCATTATATTCAGGAGGATTGTGAGATGCTGTAATAACCACACCGCTCTGGCATTTATACTGCAATATTGCAAATGAGAGTTCCGGTGTGGGACGGAGAGATTCGAAAAGATAAACCTCGAATCCGTTTGCTGAGAAAATATCAGCCGTTGTCTCTGCAAAGTAGCGGCTGTTATTTCTGCAATCGTGGGCTATAGCTACCCTGATGCCAGACTTTCCAAACTGTTTGATCAGATAGTTCGACAAACCCTGTGTTGCCATTCCCAGGGTATAAATATTCATCCTGTTTGTTCCGGCTCCCATTATACCCCTGAGGCCACCGGTACCGAACTCAAGATCCTGGTAAAAGGCATCAATAAGCTTCTTTTCATCACCAACGAGCATCTCCCGTACCTCTTGTCGGATTTCCGCATTATACTCATCGCCAAGCCATAGTTTTGCTTTTTTTCTTATCTCTTCTGCAGACAACATTTCAACTTATTATTTAAGAAGTTTAATACATTTTTCAAGGCTGTCTCTCCAGTAAGGTATCGACAGGTTGTAATTCTCCTTTATTTTGCTTTTATCCATTACCGAATAGGCAGGTCTTTGAGCAGGCAGCTTATACTCCCTGGTAAGAATTGGCATTATCCTGCAGGAAAGACCCGCTTCCCTTACTATTGCCACTGCAAAGTCATACCAGCTGCTGATACCTTCGTTTGAATAATTATATATACCGGCATTCATTACGAACTGGTTCCTGTTCACTCCTGAGACAATATACATTATTGCTTCCGCCAGGTCAGCTGCGTATGTTGGTGTTCCTGCCTGATCAAAGACAACATTCAGAGATTCTTTCTCACCGGCATGTCTGACAATAGTCTTTACGAAATTATTACCGAAGGATGAATAGAGCCATGATGTTCTTATTACCATTGTACCGTGGTGTAACAGCGCATGTTTTTCTCCCGCCAGTTTTGATCTTCCGTATGCTGACAATGGATGTGGAAGTACAGACTCATTATAAGGCACGCTTGACCTGCCGTCAAAAATGTAATCAGTAGAGATATGAATGAGTTTACACTCAGTGTCTGTTATAACATTGGTGATGTTCCTTACAGCATTACAGTTTATTTCCATGGCGCTGTCCGCTTCACTCTCTGCTTTATCCACCAGGTTATAGGCAGCACAGTTTAATATCCAGTCGGGCCTTGAGGTTTTAATGAAACCGGCCGTCTGCTCAGCATTTGTCAGGTCCAGAGTGTCTATATCCGTAAAGATAAATGTATTACTGATATACTTTTTCGATACTACTCTTAGTTCATTTCCGAGCTGGCCATTTGCCCCGGTAATTAATATGATTGCCATTTATTATTCCTTTCGTTACTAGAAATTATTATCAGCATCCTTAAAGAATGGTTGCTTCAGGTCCTTTTCACTTAACACGGGAGTTAATGATCCTGTTTTCCAGTTTATATCGAGGTCAGGATCGTTCACATTTATTCCTCTCTCATTTTCCCTGTTATATGAATTGTCACATTTATACTGGATAATGGCAACATCACTCAGCACTGAGAAGCCGTGGGCAAATCCTCTCGGAATCAGTATCTGGTCCTTGGTTACCGAGTCAAGTTCGATCCCGAACCATTTTCCATATGTTAATGAATTCTTGCGGATATCGAGTGCGACATCATAAATTTTACCTTCAACAACCCTTATCAGCTTCGCCTGGTCGAAAGGTCTCAGCTGGTAGTGCAGACCTCTTATCACTCCTTTGGAAGATTTTGATTCATTGTCCTGTACAGGGATGAATGAGATACCTGCCTCCCGGAATACCATCTGGTTGTAGCTTTCAAAAAAATAACCCCTGGAGTCGGCATGTATTGCCGGTTTAATAATTACCAATCCTTTGAATCCTGTTTCAATAATTTTCATCACTCAGATGTTATCTTATTCCTTCAAATACATTGATCTCTTCACTGGCTATCCTTAGCAGATACTTTCCATACTGGCTGTTTTTGACAGGTTCTGCGAGAGAGACGAGCTGGTTTTTACCGATAAATCCTCTTTTATAGGCAATCTCTTCTATGCATGAAGCTTTCAGACCCTGTCTCTGCTCAAGGGTTGCTATGAAATTTGCAGCCTGCAGCAGGCTTTCGTAGGTCCCTGTATCCAGCCATGCCATCCCTCTTCCCATGAGCTTGATCTCGAGGGTTCCTTCTTTCAGGAAGAGCCGGTTAAGATCCGTTATCTCAAGTTCACCCCTCGCCGATGGTCTGAGCGATTTGGCTTTCTCTACAACCGAGTTATCATAAAAATAAAGACCTGTTACTGCATAGTTGGATTTTGGATGTGAAGGTTTTTCCTCAATGCTTGTCACCTTTCTGTATTTATCGAACTCAACGACTCCATATCTTTCAGGATCAGTAACATAGTAGCCGAAGACACATGCTCCTGTGCTAAGCCTGGCTGTCTCAAGAAGTGTTTCTCCAAATCCATGACCATAGAAGATATTATCGCCAAGTATCATACATACATTGTCTTCTCCAATATACTCTTCTCCAAGTATAAAAGCCTGGGCCAGTCCGTCAGGTGATGGTTGTTCGATATAGCTGAAATTAAGACCTAGTGGCTTTCCGTCACCCAGCAGGTCGCGGAAACCAGGGAGATCTCTCGGTGTGGAAATTATAAGAATATCCCTTATGCCTGCCAGCATCAGAACTGAGAGGGGATAGTATATCATAGGTTTGTCATAAACAGGAAGCATCTGCTTTGATATGGCACTTGTAATGGGATATAGCCTGGTCCCTGACCCGCCTGCAAGTATTATTCCTTTCATGATTATCTGTTTCGTTGAGACGCTCTGTAACACGTCTTTACTATAATTATTTATGTATCTGCGTCATCATCAATCTTTTATCTCTCCCTTTTCTGCTGTGCTTCGATCTCTCTTACACCCTCACATCCATTTACCTTTTCACAATCCCTCCGACCCATCTCATCTTCTTCCGATCCCGAAATACAGAAAACCGTATCTCTTTATTTCAGCCGGATCGTAAATATTCCTTCCGTCAAAAATTACCCTGCTTCGCATGAGCCCGGCCATCCTTTCAAAATCAGGCAGTTGGAATTCTGACCATTCTGTCATCAATGCCAGGGCATCAGTACCTGTTACAGCTTCATAAGGATCTGGCGCATATTCAATTCTGTCACCGAGTAGCTTTTTAGTCTCATTCATGGCAGCCGGATCATATGCCTTGACCTTTGCTCCTTCTTCAAGAAGCCTGTTGATAAGAAGCAATGATGAGGCCTCTCTTATATCATCTGTTTTTGGCTTGAACGATAGCCCCCATATCCCTAATGTCTTGTTTTTGAGATCGTTCCCGAACAGATCCTTCATTTTGCCAATTATGATTTCTTTCTGGTAATCATTAGCTTTTTCTACCGCTTTAATTACTTTCATATCATAACCGTTATCATCCGCTGTCTTTATCAATGCTTTTACATCCTTTGGGAAACATGATCCTCCATATCCTGTCCCGGGGTATAAAAACTTACTTCCGATTCTTGAATCACTTCCAATTCCTTTCCTGACTTGATTTATATCAGCGCCCAGAATATCGCACAGGTTGGCAATTTCGTTTATGAAACTGATACGCGTTGCCAGCATGGCATTGGCTGCATATTTGGTTATCTCTGCAGATGCAATATCCATAAATATTATCGGATGATTGTTCAGTACAAATGGTTTGTACAGTCGGTGCATCACCTCGCCGCTATCCTCATTATCAATCCCTATTACAATTCTCTCAGGTTTCAGGAAATCCTCGATTGCTGCACCTTCCTTTAGAAACTCCGGATTTGATGCCATATCGAATGATACTGATACGTTTCGCCTGCTTAGTTCAGCGCGGATTACCTCTCTTATCTTCTCAGAGGTTCCTACTGGCACAGTACTTTTAGTGACTACAACGATATGGTTGTTTAATACACTTCCAATATCCTTTGCTACCGCCAGTACATGTTTCAGGTCAGCAGATCCGTCTTCACCGGGTGGTGTTCCTACTGCAATAAAGATCACCTCTGCACCCTCAATACCCTTTCCAAAGTCTGATGTAAAGAAGAGCCTCTTCTTTTCAACATTCCTTTTTATCATTGCTTCGAGACCAGGTTCATAAATCGGAATGGTACCCAGCTTGAGTTTCCGTATCTTCTCCGAATCAACATCAACACAGGTAACTGTGACTCCGGTTTCAGCAAAACAGGCTCCTGTAACCAATCCTACATAGCCTGATCCTACTACTACAATCCTCATAAAGACTTTGAGATATTATTTAACAACTTACTAGCAATTGCAAAGATAGTATAACAACTGAAATACAGAAATAATTAGGGAGGCTACAGGCTACAGGAAATCCGTTTAACTATGATACTCCACACCCCACGCCTCACACCCCACGCCTCACACCTCACACCCCCCTGAAATTCCACAATATATTATGGCAGATTTAAAAAATACACTATCTTTGCAAGCAATTTTTTATACAATATAATGTCTAACTTATTAATTATTAGTTCTTTTAATTTAAAATCATGACGGACACCAAGAAGACAACAACCAAAAAAGCGGTTGTTAAAAAAAGTGAAACCAAAGCTAAGCCGGCCACCAAAGCAAAAGCTAAAACAAAAAAAGAGAAGAAAGAAACTGAACCTGAAACCCCTGTCGAAGTAATTGCTGAAGATGTTAAAAATGAAGCACCTGCAAAGGCTACAAAGGTAAAAAAGACTGAAGTTGAGGAATCAGCAAAGGAAGTAAAGGCAGCTGCCACTGAAGTAGAAGCAGATGAAAAAACAAGTGTACAGGCTGAACCTGTAGCAGATGAAGTGACAGAGGACAAACCTGAAACAGAAAAACCTGAAAAAACTAAGGCTGCCGCCGGGGAAAAGGTCAGTGAACCCGAAGAGGCAGTTGTTGCAAAGCCGGGAACAGGGGCCGTTGTATCACCTGATGATTTTGACTGGGAGGCCTTCGAAAGTGAGGAAACCCGTAACTCTCCGAAGTACAAGGAGTATGAATCAATGTATGATGAGACACTGTCAACAGTTGCTGTTGATGAGGTGGTGATAGGCACAGTGATCCAGATGACACCGAGGGAGGTTGTTATCAACATTGGTTACAAATCTGAAGGAGTTGTCAGCTTAAATGAATTCCGGTATAATCCGAACCTTTCAATAGGTGATAAGGTAGAGGTATATGTTGAAAGCCAGGAAGATAAAAGAGGACAGCTGCTTCTGTCACACAAAAAGGCCCGTGCAATAAATTCATGGGACAGGGTAAATGCATCGCTTGAGAAAGATGAAATAATAACAGGGTATATAAAATGCCGGACAAAGGGCGGAATGATAGTAGATGTTTTCGGTATTGAAGCATTCCTTCCAGGCTCACAGATAGACGTCAAGCCCATTCGCGATTATGATGTGTTTGTCGGTAAAACAATGGAATTCAAGGT
>CAYQBZ010000185.1:1120-6924 GCA_964415855.1 uncultured Rikenellaceae bacterium | reverse complement strand
TGCTTTCACTTATGATATCCCCGATGCTGAGGGTAATAAGATTGCCGGCTACTATACGACCTATACCCTGTACGGATCGGGTGACGTCGTAATAAAAAACCGCTTCTCTAAAGTATCAGGTAATATCCCTGAAATACCGAGAATGGGTATGCAGTTCCAGCTTCCTGTTGAGTTTATGAATCTCAAATGGTTTGGAAGAGGACCGCACGAAAACTATGCTGACCGTAAGACATCTGCATATGTTGGTCTTTATGAAAGCACTGTTGCCGACCAGTATGTTCCCTATATCAGGCCACAGGAAAACGGTTACAAGACAGATACAAGGTGGCTTACGCTTACAAATGAAAATGGTGCAGGCATACTTGTTACAGGTTACCCGGTATTTTGCTTCGAAGCACTTAACAACATTCACGACGATTTTGAATCGCCGGGGAAACTGTCGCAGTACAGGAAGGATGCACTGACGGCAAATACCCATACGGACGATGTCAAACCGCGCGACCTGGTTAACCTGAATGTTGACCTTGGACAGATGGGTGTTGGAGGAGATAACTCCTGGGGCGCAAGGATCCATCCGCAATATCGCCTCCTGGATATGAGTTATGAATATTCGTTCAGGATCAGGCCCATATTAAAGGAAGATAATGTCCTTGAGCTGGCGAAAGAGAAGTTTTAATACTGAAGTTCAATTTTAAGCATCTCATTTTCGCCTGTAAATACATTCTTAACATCGTACACAAGAGGTGATTTTGCCTTCCTGCTTAATGTTATTCTTGTGACCGAGTTGGCAGCTAGTGTGATTGAAGCAGGTGCATTCTCAGTACCGTTAACAAGGTAGAATGGTATGTCAGAATTATTCTTCACCTCAAAATATACATACCTGTCATTCTGCAAATATGGCTTGCTCACTGTTACGCAACGGTAAAAGAAAGGTTTTGCATATTCCTCCTTACCTGCGAGGATGTTGTCGAAATATGCCATGGTTCGTCCTGCAAACATAGCTTCCTTAAGAGCATCGTGACTTCTTTCCCTGGCAAAAACCAGTGTCATTGGCCTGTTGTTGCTTCCTGAGACGTTATAACTCTCGCTGATTATTCCATGAACATCGCTGTTACCCATTATTGCAATATTATACTGTTTGCAGAATGTAAAGACAAGCGGGTAGTATTCTGTCCCGTTTGAGAACTCAATTCCATGAAGCCATCCGTTCCTGATAAGTCTCCGGTGAATATCGTACATTCTGGGGATCCCGTCGGGCTGCTGCGACTTCCATCCTGGATGGTTCCACTGAAGAAAAGCTCCCTGCTTTATTGCTTCTTCAAAATTGTCCCATACAGAATCCCTGGCAATAAGTTCAGCGTCTTTAATAAAGAGTGCATTAAAATGTCCGGGAGGCATGCTCCTGGTTATTTCAGTACCATGCACCAGTATAAGATTTCTCTCCCTGGCGTAACTCTCGGCAATTTTCCAGGCTGCGTTGTGGTCAACAGGTACGTAATTCTTTTTTGGAGAATACTCGAGGTGATCGGTTATAGCAATGGCATCAAGACCGTCGCGGACAGCTTCATCGACCCTTACAGTTGGCCATACGTTCCCGTCAGAGAAAACAGTATGCATGTGAAAATCACAACGCATTGTGACATATCCCGGAAGATCCGGAAGGTTGACAATCTTCTTCTGTCCGTAGGTATTCAGAACAAAAGAGACAGCTAATAACAGTAGAATGGTAAGCTTTTTCATATTTTACAGGATCAGGTTTATTATATGCTATCAGGAAACATAAAAATATAAAATCATTCTTCTTTTTCCCCATATCCCGCAGATTTTTTATATAAACTACACCTCCGTACAGTCACACCTCCTCATAGAAATAGGCCTCCCTTTTATCAGCGTCGTCCCAGGTATAGATCTTCTTGTTCCTTTTGAGCCGGTAAAAATTAAGCAGGGCAAAATCGCCGGCACACATCGTCGTGTGGACGAACAGAAAAACCGACAGGCTCCATTTCCATAACCAGGGCAGGGCCGTGATAAGAATCATGCATAAGAAGCTTATAATCACAAAAGGAGTTACCGCCACGATCCTGAACTGCACAGGTGAAGCCACATATCTGTGAGCAGTGACATAAAAAAGATACTGCTTCAGATCCATTCCTGCCCTTATGTTCCGGGCACCTGAAAGATAATAGGGGATAATATGCAATAATTCGTGAACGGGAATACAGACAAGAGGTAAAATTATAAGTCCCAGGACGGAATGAAGGATGGTATCTGAGGAAGGGAAAAGACCGGCGATCTTTATTCGTATTATGAGTGCTGTACAAAGAAAAAGGATACAGGCGGACCAGAAGAAATAAGTTAAACCTGTCTTCTTCTTTATGTTGTCAAAAATAAACCGGATAAGATCGTTATAGGATATTGTAAGGATCTTCCTGAATTTAGTGTGGTCGTCAAGGTCTTCAACCTGCAATGCCATGATAAAGGTTTTAACAAATTTATCCTTTAATCATGGCAATACAAAATCACGATTTATCAGGAATAAGCAAACCGATGCCATAAAGTCCTGATTTCTTAATATTGAAGTTTATAGACTTAAAATTCTCATCAAAGTCATATATAATGGTTTCCCTTCTTGTGAGGTTTGCAAGATCCTCTTCGTTCGGCCAGTAGTATAATACCGGGATGTATCCGCCCAGCTGCAGTTCCATGTCAATACGATCCCTGTCGTATTCTATGGTCACATAAACAGGGGCACCGAATGTCATGTACGGTTCTATATATATCATATTCTGGATCCAGTTGCAGTCTGACATGGGCATGCATTCATTGTCGAGGTACTGTGTAACCTTCAGTATATCAGATTTTTTAATGGAACCGGCGGACAGTACCAGTCTGACCTGCCCGTTCATGTATGTCAGTATGCTGGCTTCCTTGTTATCTGTGTCGGGATCATTGTTCCCGATAATTACAGGTTCCTCAATAACCACCGGATCTCTTTCACAGGATGGAAGAGATAAATTCGCCATTAAGACCAGGGTGGATATAAGTATATATTTCGCAAGCTTTTTCATTACTTTTTATTTTTTTAATTAAGAACCAATTGTGCTAACAAATTATATCATAAATGATTCGTGAAGGTTAACGGTATTATTCAGTTTTTTTCAATTATTTTTTTCTCAATACTTACCTTATTCAACTGCTTCTGTTGTTTTATTGTGCTGCAGATACATACGTGTACGAACACGGAACTTTAACTCTTCAAACATCTTTCTCTTTCTTCTCTCCTGGCAGGGGGTTAAAATAAATCAGATATTTATAAGAGGCAGGAATTTTTTCCTGTTAATTGCCTGCGTAAAAATAATACTCCTTAAGCTTACAATATTCTCCGAATTATCCAGTCTGTTAATTATAAAAATAACTTATAAACAAATCTCATTTTTTGTTTATGTAATAATATATAAAATTAATTTACATTATGAAATATTTAACGTTTTTAACACTACAAATCATATCATTTAACACTTCAGATATCAGTAGTATACTTATAGGGCATCCGTTTCACAAAATGGCCCGCAATTTGATACATTTGTAAGAAAAATTGTGAAACTTTTTATCTCAATATTATTTGCTTTTTTTCTTGCTGCCGATATCTCCGGGCAGGTTGATACGATTAAAGCCGGGAATGATACGGTATCCGGTAAGTTTTACCTTTTGCAGAATGTTAAAAGAGATGGTGTTTCAATGCCGGAAGTAGATATCAAGGCGGTTACAATCATTGCACCCCCGTCACCATCAAACAGAAGCGAATACCGCCGGTATGAAAGACTTGTATATAATATCAAAAGGGTATATCCCTATGCATATATGGTACGCATAAAGCTGGGAAAGGTAAACGAGGATCTTAAGAACATTAAAAGTGAAAGGGACCGAAAGGAGTATATAAAAAATGTTGAAAAAGATGTTTTTGCCGACTATGAGGGTGATATGAGACAACTGACCATAACCCAGGGCAGGCTTCTGATAAAGCTCATAGACAGGGAAACACAAAATACCTCATATGACCTGATCAAACAGTATCGTGGCTGGTTCAGTGCAGCTTTCTGGCAGGGGATTGCCCGGATCTTCGGCACTAACCTTAAAGATGAATATGATCCGTGGGGAGAAGATATTCTTATTGAACTGATAATTGGTGAAATTGAGGCAGGGAGACTGTAAAACGGATATCAGAAAAGGACCGGATATTATGAAACGAATTTTTATTGCTTTGAAAGTTGATCCCGGGATGACTTTTATGCAGGTTATCTCATCAATGAAGAAAGGACTTGCAGATGAAAGAATTAAATGGACAAATCCCGCTTATATCCATATAACCCTTGCTTTCCTGGGGGATACTGATGACGATATTACAGAAGATGTCAGGAAGATGCTTAATACGAGATGCGGTGGATCCGGTAAGTTTGAGCTTATGCTAAAGGGATCGGGAGTATTTAAGAATTTTAATGATCCGAAAGTGATATGGGCAGGACTGGAATCATCTGAAGATCTCATGAACCTTAATAAGATGATCACTGAGGGATTGAAAGACACTGGCGTACACATTGAAGAACGCCCCTTCAATCCACATCTGACACTCGGAAGGATAAAATACCTTAAAGACAGAGAGCTATTGAGAAGGATTATCGATAATTACAGGGATACCGAGATTCAGAAAGTTCCGGTCAATGAAGTTATTCTATATGAGAGTATCCTTTTACCTTCAGGTCCGTTATATGAGCCATTGGAAAAGGTGGAATTATAAATGTTCATGTCAATTTCTCAGCGTGGAATCTACGCTTCGCTTCATTCTCCCTTTCGCCAATCACACTCCCTGTCCCTTTAAAATAATACCTATAGTATAGAACGCAATTTTAAGGTCGAACCAGAATGACCTGTTATTAATATATTCCAGGTCATATTCAAGGCGCTCGATCATCTGTTCCACAGAAGATGCATATCCATACTTAACCTGCCCCCATGAGGTTATCCCTGGCTTGATTGTGTGAAGCAGCCTGTAATCGGGTGCTTTAACCACTATCTGGTCAATAAAATATTGTTGTTCCGGTCTGGGACCTACAAGTGACATTTCTCCCTTCAGAACGTTGACAAAATTCGGTATCTCATCAAACTTATGTTTTCTCATAAACCTGCCAACCCTTGTGATCCTTTTATCGTTTTTCCCTGAAAGCAAAGGGATACCGTCTTCAGTACCAAAGTGCATTGACCTGAATTTATAAATAGTGAATGGATGTCCTGATCTGCCTATTCTTTTCTGGGAATATATCACAGGTCCCTTGCCTGTTAATTTTATTGCAAGGGCGAGAAGCAATGCTACGGGAATTAATACTAACAGGCAAAGTACGGTTATTGAATAGTCAAATGCAGTTTTAATAAGATTATGTGAAATTATTCTGCCTCGAATCATGCGATAAATATACAAAAAGAAATCAGTGTAAATTCTTTGTAAGGCTCTGTTACTATTTTTATATTTTTGTCGGAATTATTATTCGACTCTCTATTTCAGATGACAGATACATTCGAGGCTAAAGGCAAGCGTAAAAAACTGGTAGCAGATCTGCGGCAAAAAGGTATAGATGACAATGAGGTTTTGAGGGCGATCGACACGGTGCCGAGACATCTTTTCATGGATCCGGCGTTTCTGAATCATGCGTATGTTGATAAAGCCTTTCCCATTTCATCCGGTCAGACTATCTCACAGCCATATACAGTTGCCGTACAGACTTGCCTGCTGAAAGTAAAACGGAGGGATA
>CAYQBZ010000185.1:0-1110 GCA_964415855.1 uncultured Rikenellaceae bacterium | reverse complement strand
GGGGGCGAAGGTTTATACAATAGAACGTTTCAGGGAACTTTTTATAAAGGCACAGGTGATACTCACATCTCTCGGTTACGATGTGGATTTTTTCTATGGTGATGGCTATGAGGGAAAGCCGCAATACGGTCCCTATGACGGTATCCTTATTACAGCTGCTGCACCGGAGGTCCCCATGGTGCTTCTTCAGCAACTAAAAGCAGGAGGGAGACTGGTAATCCCTCTTGGTGCCTCAGGATCCCAGGTGATGACCGTTGTTGAAAAGACCGGGAATGATGATTATGTATACAGTGAACATGGGAATTTTGTTTTTGTGCCTATGCTCAAGGGTAAGGTAAACGGGAAATGATACACTATGAAAATATATAAGTTTGTTTTTTCTCCTATTGACGTTAACACATATGTTCTTGCAGATCAGTCGGGTGACTGTGCTATTATCGACTGTGGTTGTTATGACAAGGAAGAATTTGAAAGGCTGACCCGGTTCATAGATGATGAAAAACTGAAACCGGTAATGCTTCTTAATACACATTGCCATCTCGATCATGTTTTCGGGAACGGATTCATCCTTGACAAGTACGGGCTTAAGACCATGTCGAGTGAACTGGAGGAGACTAACAGGAAAAACTCCGTTAAGCATGCCATGTTCTTTGGACTTACGATGGATGATCCTCCCGGACCTGAAGCATTCTTAGTACATAAGCAGGTTATATCTTTCGGCACCACTGAACTAATTGCACTTCATGTTCCGGGTCATGCTCCCGGAAGCCTGGCCTACTACAGCGAAAAGGATAGTTGTGTCTTTACCGGGGATGCTCTCTTCAGGGGAAGTATCGGAAGGACTGATCTTCCGGGAGGAAATTATGAGACACTTATTAACAGTATAAAAAACAGGTTATTTGTTCTGCCGCCTGAGACAGTTGTTTATCCCGGGCATGGCGAGAACTCAACAATAGCAAATGAAGCCGGGTCAAATCCGTTTTTCGTATGATAATTATCTTCTGAAATATGCAGGAAATTACTTATAATTAGCCGTGAGATTCTTAAATAATATATATGCCATCCGATAAATTTTCAAACCGCCATATTGGTCCGCGTGATCATGAACTG
>CAYQBZ010000184.1:0-6934 GCA_964415855.1 uncultured Rikenellaceae bacterium | reverse complement strand
ATCGGATACCTTGGCCTTTTTGCATATATCACCTATGCATATTTCGGTTCGCTCTTCCTTCATCTGCTGCTGTCAAAGATCTTCAGGGTAAATGCTGATGATTACCTTATAACAACTGCTGCCTTCGTTTTCTCTCCACCTTTTGTACCGGTTGTAGCCGGAGCGCTAAAAAACAAAGATGTTATAATAACGGGAATTACTGTAGGTATCATAGGCTACGTGATAGGCAATTACCTCGGTGTGGCGCTGGCTTACTTCCTGAAAGGTTTCTAGAACAGGTAATTAAGGCCGATTGAGAAACCTATGTTGCCGTCCTGCTCATTGAAAGCCTTTCCTATATCAACAGCTATTACAAAGTTCTGGTTCATGACAAGCATTATACTCATACCTGCACTCATATGGAATTTCTCGGTCGCCGGTTTAAAGAAATCATTGAAATTCTCTAATCCTTCATAATATGTATTAAAGGTATTCTCAAGATTATCCGGTAGTTCAATGTTTTTTGTCACCCTCCCGAAATCATAGAATCCGTCCAGTCCAAGGTAGCAATCCTGTTTAAGAAAGGTGAAATAGACCGGTTTCCAGCGGAGTTCTATGTTTCCGAAGAAGAAAGCATCGCCGATTACCCTGTTCCTGAGAACTCCTCTTAGTGTGCTTGAACCTCCCAACCCTTCGGAGGTGGCACCTGTCAGCCTGGAAGTGATAACCTGTGACTGATAGAAAAAAGGCACACTGCCTGAAAGGGTGGTCTGGTATCCAAGCCTGTAGACAAGTGCCAGGTCGTTTTCAATTAGTGTAAAATACTGGCGATGTGTTATGTATAACTTTGAGAATCCCCAGTCATTGTCAATGAATGACGGGGCAGCTTCTATTCCAATCTCCGTCCAGAGCCCTTTCATGGGATTGGGCCTGTTATCGCGGCTGTCCCACATCAGACCGGCTTTTATAGTATTTACCCAGCCACCGTCAGCCTCGTTGGACGATATCAGCCCAAGGTCCTGGTATCTCTCAAAAAGACCCGGTTCATCGGTAACAGATGGTAGCTTGACATCCTTCCCTTTGTTTAACTTATCTATGTTGACCGATCTGGTATCGAATTTCTGGAAAGCAAATCCTGCACTCCATCTAATATGATCGCCCGACAGCCTGCCCTGGAAATCGTTCTTAAAACGGAACAGGTTTCTTTCAAACCTGTAGAACATTCTTGACCTGTAAGGCGGACTCGTTAGATCATCATCCATCCAGTCCTTATTATAAACGGATTCGTATCCGTTAAATCCATAAAAATCGTAGGCCTTATCAGGAAGGTAGCTGAGATCACTTACTAATTGCACCCCGGGTATGAGGTGATTTGATTCATACATCAGTCTGAATATCCCGCTCCCTTTTGTAAAATGAGACACCTCGGTATAGGTATGGTCAAAATAATCGGGATAAGTGCTGCCATCGCCATAATTAAAGAATTCCACAAGTGCTCCATACTGGAATCCGAGGTCCGAATCATAAGTTGTGGCAGGTAATGCGCCGCCAAATTTCCAGCCAGTTTTTACTTTCTTTTCCTGTGCTGATAGGGAGAATACCATCAATGATATCAGAAAAACTGATAAGGTCTTTTTCATAGGTCAGGGATTAAGTTCATGTTGTTAAAGATAAAGAAAAATGGAAATCCTGATCTCTTTTTTTAATATTTGCTACCTTAGAACACAAATTATATTTTCATCCGTCAATGAATTCAGGACTGCTTATTATTAATATCCGCTCTCTTATTCAGACAAGAGATGACCTTGAATTAAAAGCCGCGGGAAGTGAGATGGCTGAACTTAAATTAATTAATGATGCGTTTCTTTATATAAGGGATGGACTTATAATTGATTTTGGATCGATGAAGGAACTTATGAATACGAGATCCCTGGTTGAGGAACATAATACAAATGTTATTAATGCCAGGGGGAGGCTGGTTTTTCCTTCATACTGCGACTCACATACTCATTTAGTCTATGCCGGCAGTCGTGAAATGGAGTTTACCGACAGAATAAGGGGCCTGTCATATGAAGAAATAGCAAAAAGAGGAGGAGGTATACTGGACTCAGCTAAAAAGCTACATGGGGTGAATGAGTCAGATCTTTATGACCAGTCGCTGAAGCGCATAAGTGAAATAATAAGGATGGGGACAGGAGCCGTGGAAATTAAAAGCGGCTATGGATTGAACCTGGCAGATGAACTTAAGATGCTGCGGGTAATAAAGAGAATTAAGGAGTCATGTCCGCTGGAAGTCAGGTCAACGTTTCTCGGGGCCCATTCAGTACCAGAAGAGTACAGGGATAACAGAACTGCCTACGTGGATCTTGTGATAAACGAAATGATTCCAGTAGTTGCTTCGGAAGAGCTTGCCGATTATATTGATGTTTTTTGTGACCGTGGATTTTTTACAGCGGAAGATACTGAAAGGATTGTGATGGCCGGTATAAAGTACGGGTTTAGGGCAAAGCTTCATGCTAATGAACTTGATTTTTCAGGAGGCGTACAGACCGGTGTGAAGTATAATGCACTCTCCGTTGATCACCTTGAATGTACCGGTGATGAAGAGATAGCCTCTCTCCTGGGTTCCGATACAATGCCAACCCTTCTTCCCGGTTCTGCCTTTTTCCTTGGGATGAAGGAAGCGCCTGCCAGGAGGATGATTGATAAAGGATTACCGCTTGCCCTTGCATCCGATTATAATCCCGGCTCTTCACCTTCAGGTAATATGAACCTTATTATGTCGCTGGGCTGTATTAAAATGAAGATGCTGCCGGAAGAGGTCATAAACGCAGTCACAATCAATTCGGCATATGCAATGGGAATAGCAGATACTCACGGATCAATAACCAGGGGTAAGGTTGCTAATGTGTTTATTACAAGGGAGGTCCCATCGTACCATTTTTTACCTTATGCCTTTGGAAGCAACCTTATTGACACAGTGATATTAAAGGGCAGAATTATAGGATAATATTGGTAAATTGACGTTTAACCCTTTAAGGCTTTTGCCGGGAGAGCTTAATAATGAACAGGAAGATCATAGAATGTGTTCCGAACTTCAGCGAGGGAAGAGATATGTCAGTCATCAGGCAGATAACTGATGTTATTGAATCTGTTGATGGTGTGAAGTTACTGGATGTTGATCCGGGCTTCGATACTAACAGGACTGTTGTGACATTTGCAGGTGATCCTGACATGGTTGCTGAAGCAGCATTCCTGTCTGTTAAGAAGGCATCCGAAGTCATTGATATGTCCTTACATCATGGAAAGCATCCCAGGATGGGAGCTACAGATGTATGCCCTTTTATCCCGGTTTCAGGGATCAGCATGGAGGAGACTGTGGTTTACGCCAGGGCAGTGGCTCAGAGGATCGGTAATGAGCTGGGGATATCGGTGTATTGTTATGAGAAAGCTGCTTTTAAGAAGGAGAGAATGAATCTTGCCGCCTGCCGTTCGGGTGAATATGAAGGGCTTGCTGACAAGCTCTCTGATCCTGCCTGGCAACCTGATTTCGGTCCGTCTGTGTTAAACAGGCGTTCTGGTGCCACAGCAGTGGGAGCGAGGGATTACCTGGTTGCTTTTAATGTGAACCTCAATACAACTTCCGTGAGGCGAGCCAATGCCATAGCATTTGATGTAAGGGAGAAGGGCAGGCCAAAGAGGGAAGGAGATCCTTTAACAGGGAAGATTATAAAGGATAAACAGGGTGCAGCAGTAATGAAACGCGGATCCTTGAAATCCGTGAAGGCAATAGGTTGGTATATAGAGGAATACGGGATAGCCCAGATATCAATGAATATTACAAATATCTCCGTAACACCTGTTCATATTGCTTTCGATGGAGTGTGCCGCAAAGCTGAGGCAAGAGGAATAAGGATTACCGGATCTGAGCTTGTCGGTCTTATACCGCTTAAATCTCTTCTTGATGCAGGGCGTTATTTCCTTGAAAAGCAGCAAAGATCAAAAGGTGTCTCAGATAATGAGCTCATAAAGATAGCAATCATATCCATGGGTCTTAATGATCTGTACGAATTTCTGCCTGAGAAAAAGATAATTGAATATGTTATGAATGAAAAAGGAAAAAACTCGCTTATTGATATGAGTCTGACAGAATTCATGAATGAGACTGCTTCAGAGTCACCCGCTCCGGGAGGAGGTTCTGCATCGGCATATATCGGGGCTCTAGGGATTGCGCTTGGTACTATGGTCGCAAATCTTTCGAGCCATAAAAGAGGGTGGGATGACAGGTGGAAAGAATTCTCCGAATGGGCTGAGAAAGGGAAGGATATCCAAAACAGACTTTTACATCTTGTTGATGAGGATACCTTAGCATACAGGGGAATTATTGAAGCCTCTTCACTGCCGAAAAACTCAGAAAGTGAAAAACATACCAGAAACGAAGCAATCGAAGACGCGACAAAATATGCAACGATGGTCCCCCTCAGGATAATGGAAACCGCATTTGAAGGTTTCGAAGTGATCCGTGAAATGGTTGATAAAGGAAATCCTAATTCAGTTACGGATGCAGGAGTGGGTGCAATATCTGTCTTATCATGCATCAAGGGAGCTTTTCTAAATGTTAAAGTTAATGCATCAGCACTCAGTGATAAAGATTTTGCAAAAAGCATGCTTTCCGAAGCTGAGGTAATATATACGGAATCAGTTGTAAAAGAGGCTGTTATCCTTTCTGCTGTGAATGACAGGATCAAATCCTGATCCTGAAATTAAAATTCCATTAAAATCGTAACTATGATATTTGTCATGTCAAATAACTAAATATCTTCGCTCCGTGAACGATCACGTATAAACCTAAACTAGATTATTTTATGAAAAGAATCCGTTTGCTTTTTTCACTGTTGCTGTTGACATGTAGCCTGGCTATAGCGCAAACAGTGCAAATCTCAGGAACTATAACGAGTTCCGAAGATGGTCTGCCCATTCCAGGTGTTTCTGTATCCGTAAAAGGGACAACTCTGGGAATGATCACCGGGACAGATGGAAAGTACCTTATATCGGTACCATCAAGCGCCCAGACACTTGTTTTCAGTTTCATTGGTTTCCGAACACAGGAGGTACCGATTGAAGGAAGAACAAGAATCGATATTGTGCTTGAACAGGATCTGTTTCAGGTAGATGAAGTTGTTGTTGTTGGTTACGGGGTTCAGAAAAAGCGTGAAGTTACCGGAGCAATCACAACGGTAAAAGGTGATGCGCTTGCCTCACTTGCCACTCCGAGTTTTGACGCCCAGATGGCAGGAAGATCGGCCGGTGTCCAGATAACACAGCAAAATGTGGTGCTGGGAGAGGCTCCCCGTCTGAGGATCAGGGGTATAGGATCAATTTCTTCCGGTAACTATCCACTGGTAGTAGTTGATGGAATTCCTATCCTGACAGGTGACCTTGGTGGTTATGCTTCGACCAACGCTCTTGGTGATATCAACCCTGCCGACATAGAATCGATGGAGATACTAAAAGATGGTTCGGCAACTGCTATCTATGGTTCAAGGGCTTCATCAGGCGTAATCCTTATCACAACGAAACGTGGTCAGATGGCTGCTTCGAAAATGAAGGTCAATTATAACAATTACTTTGGTGTTGCATCACCTGTAAGACAGCAATACTGAGGACATCCGCCTTTCAGCAGGATCACTCACTCTCCCTGTCAGGAGCAACAAACACCTCTTCCTATTATTTTTCAGTCGGGTATTCAGACCAGGAAGGTGTTACTAGGCCCAACGAAATGAAGCGTTTTACAGCCAGGAGCAACGTCGACCAGAAGGTAACCAAATGGCTTACTATGGGATCCAACATCGGAGTGACTCAGACGGAATATAACGGTCTTAGTACCGGAACCAATTCATTATCAGGTAATATCTTTTCTGCTATAAGACAACATCCTAATGTTCCAATATATGACGCTTCCGATCCGACCGGGTATAATATAGATGATATCAATTCAGATTATGTAGGCAGATGGAACAACCTTGAGTCTATTGGTGATAATCTCCCTAACATAGTATATGTAATTGATAATAACGTTTTTTATTCCAGGATATTAAGGACAATAGGGAGTCTGTATGCACAGGTTAACATCATGCCTTCATTAACCTTTAAAACCCAACTGGGTGTTGACGGTTCAAAAACAGATGGTTTCCTGTATTATAATGCCACACATGGAGACGGTAAAGGCTCAAACGGCAGGGTTCAGAATAACTTTACAAACTATATGAGGTGGAACGTGCAGAATATCCTGACTTATAACAAGACATTTGCTTCGGCCCATAACCTGGCAGTAACACTTGTTAATGAAACCCAGTTCCAGAGGTACAACACCTTTAATGCCGTAGGTACTGATCTGTCAAATGAGTTTTTCAATAAGAACATTATCTCAGGTACTGTAGGTACGATGTCAGTAGGAGGTAGTATGACAGAAAATGGTTTCATATCATATGCCAGCCGGGTGAACTATAATTACAAGGGAAAATATTTTGTGCAGGGATCGATCAGGTATGACGGAATTTCTGCTTTACCGACCGCCAATAAGTGGGGTCTTTTCCCCGGCGGATCAGTTGGCTGGACCATTACGCAGGAACCTTTTATGGATGGTATAAGAAATATCCTTTCTGACCTTAAAGTAAGAGCTTCGTATGCTGAAGTAGGTAACACATCGATTGGTAATTATCCCTACCTGGGACTATACGGATCAGCAAAATATGCAGATTATAATGGTATAGCCTTTGCCCAGATAGGTAACGACCAGCTGCAGTGGGAAAAAAGCAAGAAGATCGATGCCGGTTTTGATGCCCTTTTCTATGACGGCAAATACAAATTTTCGTTTGATTATTATGTCAATAACCAAGACGGACTTATTCTTGATGCACCAATACCTAACTCCCTTGGAGAACCCGGGAACTCT